>JAGWST010000274.1 GCA_028869325.1 bacterium
CCGTGGATGCTCAACTGCCGGAGCGCCCGTCGGAGGGCGTCCTCGCCGGCGCGCCGCCGGACCCTCACGTTCCCTTCGCGGCCCCGCGCCCCTACTTCAGCGCCTCGCAACTGAACACGTATGCCAACTGCCCGCGCCAGTATCTCTTTCGCTATCTCTGCGACGCCGTCGAGGACCAAGGAACCTACTTCACGCTCTACGGTACGCTGGTGCATCGCGCGCTCGAGCGCTTTCACCAGGAGTACCGGCGCCCGCACGAGGGCGATCCCGCCGTCATGGAGCCGCGGCTCGTCGCGCTGATCGACGAGGCCTTCCGCGCGAGTGCCGGCGCCTTCACGTGGGCCGTGCAGGCGGAGCTCGGGCGCATCAAGGCGCGCCGGGTCGCACGGCGCTATGCCCGCTGGCTGGCCGAGCGCGCCTGCCGCGAGCCATTCGAGGTCGTCGCGATCGAGGGCAAACAACTGCTGGACCTCGAGGGCTTCGCCTTCGTGGGCTACATCGATCGTCTCGATCGCTCGCTCGCGACGGGCGAGGTGACGATCGTCGACTACAAGACGGGCAGCATCCCGGAGAGCGCCCACGCCTACCGCCAGAAGATTCGCGCGGCGCTGGACTTCCAGTTGCCGTTCTACTACTGGGCGCGGCGCGCGCAAGGCGATCGCGTGGCCAGCCTGGCGCTGATCCAGCTCAAGGATCCGCGTCTGCCCATCGAGCCGCTGGAGGTGCGCGTCGCGGCAGAGCCGCCGCGCTCGCAGCGGCCCGATTTCCGGGCCAAGCTCGGCATCGTCAGTGAGCGCGAGCTGGAAGAGAGCCGGCGCGCGATGATCGATCTGTGCGAGCACATCAGCGTGAGCGGCCTGGCGCACTACGAGGCCGGCCAGGATCCGCCGTGCGACTACTGCGTCTATGCGGCGGCCTGCCGCGAGCGGCCCGCGCCGGCCGCCGCGGAGTTTGCGCGGTGAGCGTGCGCGGCGACGTTCACGAGGACGCACACGACACGCTGCTCGAAGGCCTGGACCAGGCACAGCGTGCCGCGCTGGAGGCCCCCCTCGAGGCCGCCTTGCGCGTGATCGGCGGAACGGGTAGCGGCAAGAGCGAGGTCTTGATCCGCCGCATCGTGCGCGCGCTGCGAGTGAACGGCCAGACGAGCGTCGTGATCCTGGCGCACGGCGATGCGGCGCGCCGGCGCTTGCGCGAAGGCGTGCGCGCGCTGGGTGAAGACGAGCCGCACGTGGAGAGCTTCGACGCGCTCGCCTGGCGGCTCGCGAGCGTGCATGCCGCGCTGTTGGGCATCGATCCGGCGCGCGAGCCGATCGCACGGCTGGAGGCCCGGGGCCTCTTCGAGCGTTGCATGGAGCCGCTCTTGGCGATGGAGTGGGACGAGATTGCGCGCGGCGAGCTGGAGGTGGAGCTACCCGGCTTGGGCTGGCCGGAGCGCTTCCGCGACGACGCCTTCGATCTGCTGATGCGGCTCATCGACGCCGGCATCTCGCCGCAAGCGCTCCGCGAGGGCGCGCAGCGCGGTGCGCAGGCGTTCTACGGCCGCGCGAATCTGGCGGAGCTGGCACGCCGGAGCGATCTGACGGAGCGCCAGCGCGCCTCGCTCATCCTGGACGAGGGGACGCTGGAGGCGCAACGCCGTCGTGAGCTTGCTTTGGCGCAGGTGCTGACGCGACTCTACCGCGACTTCGTTGCGGCGCTCGACGCCTGCGCCGCGCCCACGGACAACGCCCTCTTTCTGCGCCTCACGGAGCTGCTGCTGGCGCGGCCGGCGCTCGCGCAGGAGCACCGCCGGAGGCATCCGCTCTGCCTCGTCGACGACGCGCACGGCTGCCTTGCGCGCGAGACGGCGCTGCTGCGCGCGCTCTACGGCGAAGGACTGGCCGGCGTCACGCTCGCGGGTCAGGAGCCGCTGAGCACGCCGGGCGAGGGCGCCATCGACGTGCGCCTCGAGCGCAGGTACCGCGCGCCGCTGCCCCCGGCCACCACGCTCTACCGCGGCGCCGACGCCGCGGCCGAGGCGCGCTTCGTGGCCGCGGAGCTGGCGCGGCTGATCGACGAGCGCGGCCTCGCCGCCGGCCGGATGGCCGTGATCGCGCGCGAGCCGCGCGGCCTGGCTGCGGTCGAGCGCGAGTTGATCGCGCGCGACGTGCCGTACCAGCATCTGGGAAGCACCACGCTCTTCGACGATCCCAACGTGCTCGACGTCCTCGCGCTTGCCGGCGTCGCCCGCGATCCCCGTGATGCGATCCGGCTCCTGCGCACGCTGCAAACCCCGGTGATGGCGCTCTCGGACCGCACGCTCTACCGGCTCTGCGCCCCTCCGGCCGGTCCGCAGGCGGCGCTCTTCGAGGAGATCGCCGAGGTGGAGCGCGGGATCAGGCGTGCGGAGCGGCGCGAGATGCTCGTGCGCAACGCGATCGCGGGGGAGGCGGACGAGGAGCTGACACCCCAGGCGCGCGCACGCCTGCGAGCGCTGCGTCTTGCACTGCCGCGCTGGCGGGAGGCGGCAGCCACGCTGCCCCTCGACGCGCTGCTTGTCCGCATCGCCGACGAGAGCGGCTATCTGGCCTGGCTCGACGGTCTCTCCACCGCGCGCAGACGCCACGGGCGGCGGCAGCTGCAA
>JAGWST010000275.1 GCA_028869325.1 bacterium
CCAAGGGCGCCAGCGCTTGGTATGAGTCGCCGCACCGGATCGAGCAGACGCTGCTGGACGCAGCGCATGCCGGCGTGACGCGCTGCTTTCTGCTGCGCGAGTACACCAAGCGCCACGAGCAGCGCCTCCACGGCAGCCCCGCCGAGGTCGCGGCGGCACTGCCGGAACCCGTGCGCGGAGAGCTGGTGTTGATCGTCGCGGGCGGCGGCGCGGGTAGCGCGCTCAAGGGCGCTGGCCGGGCCTCCATCCAGGAGATCGACGAGCGCATCGACGCTCTGCTGGCCGAGGGCACCGGCGTCGCCGCGATCGCCAGAGCTTTGGCCGCCGAGGGTTTGGGCGAACGGCGCGGGCTCTACGCGCGCGCCGCGCAGCGAAAGGCAGGCACCCCGGACCCGCACGACTAACGACGGAGATTCCGGAACGACCCCGCGAGGGACCAGGAGCACACGGTGAGCGAGCGCGCTTTCTACGTCACCACGCCGATCTACTACGTGAGCGGCAACCCGCACATCGGCCACGCCTATACCACGATCGCCGCCGACACCATGTCGCGCGCCGCGCGCTGCGCGCGCCCCGCGGCGTACTTCCTCACCGGCACCGACGAGCACGGCCAGAAGATCGCGGAGAATGCACGCGCGGCCGGGCTCGAGCCGCAGGTCTTCGTCGACAGCCTCATCCCGCGCTGGAAGGCGCTGCTGGACGCCTACGAGATCGCCAACGACGATTTCATTCGCACCACCGAGGGGCGCCACGAGCGCGCGGTGCAGCGCGCCTTCGAGACGTTGCGCGAGCGCGGCGACATCTATCCCGGCAAGTATGAAGGCTGGTACTGTACCAACGACGAGACCTTCTGGCCGGAGTCGAAGCTGGTAGACGGCCGCTGCCCGAATCCGGAGTGCCGGCGCGAAGTGAAGTGGCTCTCGGAGGACGACTGGTTCTTCCGCCTCTCCGCGTACAACCAACGCCTGCTCGAGCACTTCGAGCGCAATCCGCACTGGGTGCGTCCGCAGCGCGTCTACAACGAGATGATGGCGATCCTACAGAGCGGCCTGGAGGACATCTCGATCACGCGTGCCACGCTCTCCTGGGGCATCCCCGTGCCCGGCGGCGAGGGCGTCATCTACGTCTGGTTCGACGCGCTGCTCAACTACATCACGGCCATCGGCTGGGGATCGGACGATCCGGCGCAGCGCGCGCTCTTCGAGCGCATCTGGCCTGCCGACGCACAGTTGATCGGCAAGGAGATCGCGCGCTTTCACACCATCATCTGGCCGGCGGTGCTCTGGGGCCTTGGCCTGGCCGCGCCCGAGAGCGTGATCGCCAACGGCTGGATCACGTTCAACGACGAGAAGATGTCCAAGTCGAAGGGCAACGTGGTCGATCCGTTCGAGATCGCGCAGCGCTTCACGCCCGACGCCGTGCGCTATTTTCTGCTGCGCGAGGCGCCGTTCGGCGGTGACTTCAACTTCTCCGAAGAGGCCGTCATGCGGCGCTATCAGGCCGACCTCGGCAACGACCTCGGCAACCTGCTCAACCGCAGCCTCTCGATGCTGGAGCGTTACTGCGAAGGGCGTGTCCCGGCCCCCGTCGACGCCGGCGGCCTGCCGGTCACGGGCCTGGCGGAGCGCGTCGCCGCACAGGTGCCGGCGTGCGCCTTTCGTGATGCCCTGGAAGAGATCTGGCAGCTGGTGACCGCGCTCAACAAGCTGATCGACGAGTCGAAGCCATGGGAGATGAAGAAGCGCGGTGACGACGAGGCAGTGCGCGGCGTGATGTTCCGCCTCTGCGAAGGGCTGCGCTGGCTGGCGGTGCTGCTGCATCCGTTCATGCCCGTCAAGACCGTCGAGATGTGGCGTCAGCTGGGTCTGAGCGGCACGCCGGAGCAGGCGTGGAGCAGCGCCTTGCGCTGGGGCGGCTTCCCCGTGGGGACGCGCGTCAACAAGGGCGAGCCGCTCTTCCCGCGCCTGGAGGCCGCGCTCGAGAACGCGTGAGGCACGTAA
>JAGWST010000276.1 GCA_028869325.1 bacterium
ACGCCGAAGAGACCGGCCAGTGCGTAGGACACCAGGATGCCGATGACGATCACCAGCGCCGGAAGCGCCGTGGACTGCATGGAGACGGCCAGGCCGGAGATGATGTTCGTGGCGTGTCCAGTGGTGGAGGCCTTGGCGATGCGCTGCACGGGCGAGAACTGCGTGCCGGTGAAGTACTCCGTGATGTAGACGATCGCGACGGTGATGATCATCCCGATCAGACAACTGACCCAGACGTCCCAGCGTCCTAGCGGGTGGTTGAGCGTCGGGACGATCGCGGAGTTGCCGAAGAAGGCGTTGGCCAACGGCCAGAAGACGATGACGGAGAGCACGGCGGCGACCCACAGGCCCTTGTAGAGCGCCCCCATGATCGAGCCGCTCTCCGACTTGCGCACGAAGAACGTGCCCACGATCGAGGCCAGGATCGAGATGCCGCCGAGCCAGAGCGGAAACGTCTCGACGTTGCCGACGACCTTGCCGAGGGTCAGATAGCCCAGGAGCATCGCGGCGACCGTGGTGACGACGTACGTCTCGAAAAGGTCGGCGGCCATGCCCGCGCAGTCGCCGACGTTGTCGCCGACGTTGTCGGCGATGACGGCCGGGTTGCGCGGGTCATCCTCCGGGATGCCGGCCTCGACTTTGCCGACCAGGTCGGCGCCCACGTCGGCGCCCTTGGTGAAGATGCCGCCGCCCAGGCGCGCGAAGACGGAGATCAGCGAGCAGCCGAAGGCCAGTCCAACCATCGCCGCCAGCGAGTCGGCGATGTCGCCTCCGGTGACGGTGAGCATAACGGCGTAGTAGCCCGAGACGGCGATGATGCCCAGACCCACGACCAACAGGCCGGTGATCGAGCCGCCGCGGAATGCCAGCGCCAGCGCCGGAGCCAAGCCTTTGCGCGCGGCCTCCGTGGTGCGCACGTTGGCGCGCACCGAGACCAGCATGCCGATGAAACCGGCGGCGCCGGAGAGGATGGCGCCGATCAAGAAGCCGACGGCCGGCTTCCATCCCAACGGCGGAGCGACCGCGATCAGGATGGCGATGATCACCGCGGCGATCGCGACCGTGGTGTATTGGCGGCGCAGGAACGCCATGGCGCCTTCCTGGATCGCGCGGGCGATGCTTTGCATCCGCTCGTTGCCCGCGGGCTGCTTGAGCACCCAGGCGATGAGGATGATGCCATAGACGATCGCGGCGAGTCCGCATACCAGGGCGAACGAGATCCCTAGGCTACTAGACATGTTCCTCCACAAGACGGGGCGATGCGCCCCGCGATATACGCACGTTCGGGCCTCGCGCACACGAAAGCCTCGACGCTGAGGACGAGGCTAGACCTGGATCGTACCAAGCCGCCGCGCGGCGCGGACCCGATAAAACACGCTTTCGCACGCTTGGCCCCCGACCCTCCCTGCCGAGAGGGGCTAACCCCCGACCGGGCTAACAGGCGAGTGCTCATGGCTCGTTTCGTCGCGCAACGCATCCTTCGGCTGGTGGCGGTCCTGGTTACCATCACCGTGGTCAGCTACTTCTTTATGCACGTCATACCGGGAGACCCGATCACGGTTCGTCTGGGCGAGCACGCCACGCCGCAGGCCATCGCCCAGCTGACCGCTCAGCTCGGCTTAGACCGTCCGTGGTACGCGCAGTTGGCGCGCTATCTTTGGGCCGTGGCCCACGGCCACCTGGGCGTCTCGATCTTTGACCAGCAGCCGGTAACGGCCAAGCTATTGCAATACTTTCCCGCCACGGTGGAGCTGGCCGTCGCGGCGATGCTCTTCGCCGTGGCGGTAGGTATTCCGGCGGGTGTCGTGGCGGCCGTGCGCCACCGCAGCGCCCTCGACGTCTCGATCATGGTGCTGGTGCTGGTGGGCGTCTCGATTCCGGTCTTCTGGCTGGGCTGGATGCTGGTCTTTCTCTTCGGCGTGGTGCCTGGCCGCTGGCAGCTCGATCTCTTTCCGATCAGCGGGCGGCTCTCCATGCAGTACCTGGTGACGCCCGTTACCCACTTGGTGATCCTGGATGCCCTGCTGGAGGGGAATCTGCCCGCCGCTGCCGACGGGCTCTGGCACCTGCTGCTGCCTGCCGTCACGTTGGGCACGATTCCGCTGGCGATCGTGGCGAAGATGACGCGCAGCGGAATGCTGGAGGTGCTGAGCAGCGACTACATCCGCACCGCGCGGGCGAAGGGGCTGGGCGAATGGGCGGTGGTGGTGCGCCACGGCCTGCGCAACGCGTTGATTCCGATTTTGACCATCATCGGCCTCCAGAGCGGACTGCTGCTGGGCGGCGCCGTGCTCACCGAGAGCATCTTCGCGTGGCCGGGCGTCGGGCGGCTGGCGTTCGAGGCGATCTCCAATCGCGACTTCCCCGTGATCAATGGCTGCATCCTGCTCTTCGCCGCGACGTTCGTGGTCGTCAACACTTGCGTCGACGTGCTCTACGCCGTAGCGAACCCGCGTATCCGCTACGGGTGAGGCGGCAGCAGGCCTAAACCTGAGTCCCGCCGCGGCCGAAACTCCGACAGAGGCGCGCGCCACGAGGATGGGCCGTTGGAATGCTCGATGTCGGAGGGGGAGTTTCGGGCTCTTCGCGACGTGATTCGCGAGGAGTTCGGCATCTTCTATGATGACGGAAAGCAGTTTCTCTTGCAGTCGCGTCTGGCCGTGCGCCTGGCCAAAGCCGGGTTGGAGAGTTTTGAGGCGTACTGCGGGCTGTTGCGCAACCCGCGCACCCGCGACGCGGAGATCCGCGAGCTCACCAGCGTGCTCACCAACAACGAGACGTACTTCTTTCGCGAGCGCGCCCAACTCAGCGCCCTCGCCGGCAGCGTGCTCGACGAGCTATTGAAAGAACGCCCGGCGCGCCCGTTGCGGATCTGGTCGGCGGCGTGCTCCAGCGGCGAGGAGCCCTACAGCCTGGCCATCACCTTGATGGAGTCCGGCCGCCTGCGGGAAGGTGACTTCGAGATCTACGCCAGCGACGTCAGCGATCGCGTCCTGGCCCTGGCGCAGCGCGGCATCTATCAGCATCTCTCCTTTCGCGCCACGGAGCCGGCGATGCTTGCGCGCTACTTCCAAGCCGTGGGCAGCGAACAGCGTCTCAAGGAGGCCGTCAAGCGGAACGTGCGCTTCTTTCGCCTCAACCTCATGGATGCGCAGGCGCTGGCGGGCGTTCCGGAGATGGATGCGATCTTCTGCCGCAACGTGTTGATCTACTTTGACCGGCCGACGCAGAAACGGGTGGTGGAGGCGCTGGCACCGCGGCTGACGCCGCGCGGGTTTCTGTTCCTGGGCCACGCCGAGTCCCTCTTTCACGTGACCGACCGCTACGAGCCGCTGCTGCAGCCGGATACGATCGTCTACCGGCGTCGCGAGAAACCCCCCTCCGGCTTCGCGTGGGGGAACCGATGAACGGCGGACGCGTTCGGGTGCTGATCGTCGACGACTCGGCCTTCATGCGGCGCGCCTTGCTGAAGATGTTGGAGAACGATCCCGGCATCGAGGTGATCGGCGCGGCCAATAGCGGCGAAGAGGCCGTCGCGCGGGTCGCCGATCTGCGCCCCGACGTGGTGACCATGGACGTGGAGATGCCGGGCATCGGAGGGCTGGAGGCGGTGCGCGGGATCATGCGCACGCACCCCACGCCCATCATCATGGTGAGCTCGGTGACGCGCGAGGGTGCGGAGGAGACGTTGCGCGCCTTGGAGCTGGGCGCGCTCGACTTCATCCCGAAGCCGACGGCGGCATACATGGACATCCTCAAAGTCGCGCGCGATTTGGTCGCGAAAGTGCGCGCGGTGGGCGCCAACCGGCAGCCGCTGCCGCCACCGGCCGCCGCCGAGGCGCAGCCGGCGCCCGTGGCCGCC
>JAGWST010000277.1 GCA_028869325.1 bacterium
GCCGCCCTGATGTCCGCTCACCGTGTCACCGCCACGCCACACGGCGCCGCCGCCTCGGCCCGGCCCGCTCTCGATCCGGATCTTCGCGAGGTGCGGCTTCTTGAAGGCGTAGCCATAGACACGATCCTGCACCCGGTTGCCCTCGACCTCATGCGTGACGATGCGGCACGTATAGTCGTCGATGGTCGCCCAGGTGGCGGCGAAGGCATCGAGCGCCGGAAGTGGGGCGGCCTCCGCCGGCTGCCTCGTGGGGATCGCGGCACAGGCGCACGCGATAGCAAGAGCGACAAAGGGGCGCAGGTAGCGCATCGGAGCTCCTTGACGCGTATCAGCTGAAGCGGTCGGGGATGCGACGGAAGGCCTGGAGGATGCGCTCGGCATCGCCCAGCTCGGCCCGCAGGTGGCGTCCGTGGAAGATCGGGATCGCCCGTTCCAGCAGACGCTCGGCCTGCGCGATCTCGGCGGATGTGGTGAGTCCCTCCGTGGCCTTCTGCAAGACCATCAAGGCCAGCTTCAGGGCGGTTTTCGCCCACTCGACCTGCTGGCCGCTGAGCTGCTCCAACGCCGCTAGCGCCGCGGTGTACGAGCTCTCCGCCTCCTCGTAGCGGCGGTTGCGCGTCGCCAGCATCCCACCCATCACATGGCCCAGCGCCTGGTTGAGGGTCCGCGCGGGGCGCAGCGTGGCGTCGAGCATCGACTGCATGTTGCCGGATGAGGCATCGTTCGCCTTCCGCGGTGTGGCATCGGCGGCGGCGCGATCCGGTTGCGGGGAGACTGGTGCGCCAGGAGAGGCGGGCGGGGCCTCCGCGGCGGCCGGCGTCGGCGAGGGCGATTGGGCGGGAGGCGCAGCACCGGCGCCACCGGAGAGGATCGCGCGTAGCGCGGCGGCCACCTCGCCTGCCGTTCCCGGGCGCCGCGCGGGGTCCTTCGCCAAGAGCCGCAGCACCAGCGCGTCGAGTGCATCGGGGACGCTCGGGTTGATGCCGCGCAACGGCATCGGAGGCTGGTTGATGTGCGCGAAGATGACCGCCACCAGGTCACCCTCGTCGCTCTCGAACGGCAGGCGGCGCCCCAGCATCTCGTACATCACCACACCCAGCGAGTAGAGATCGCCGGTGATATCGCCGGCGCGACCGAGGTAACGCTCGGGCGGAAGATAGGAGATCGTGCCGACGATCTCGCCGGCGTGCGTTGTCAGCGAGACGTCGGTGGTGCGGCGCGCCAAGCCGAAGTCCATCACCTTGAGCACGCCGGAGGGCAGGACCATCAGGTTGCTGGGCTTGATGTCCCGGTGTATGACGCCCTGTGCGTGCGCGTACTGCAGCGCCTCGCAGAGCTCGACGAACAGCGCGACCGCGCGCTCCACGCCGATGCCCTCGTCTGCGAGCGAGCGCAGCGTCTTCCCCTCTGCCAGCTCCATGACGATGTACGAGAAACCGCCCGATTCGCCGGCATCGTAGACGGAGACGATGTTGGGATGGTTGAGGCGTGCCATCGACTGCGCCTCGCGCAAGAAGCGTTGCCGAATATCGCCGCTGCGATCGGTGAGGATCTTTACAGCCACCGGACGGTCGAGCGTCGTGTCCAAGCCGCGGTAGACATCGGCCATGCCGCCGCTCCCGATCAGGGAGTCGACGCGGTATCGGGCGGCCAGGATCGAGCCGATCGGGGTTGAGACTGTCAAAACGCTCCTTCGAGATGGCGTACCGTGAAGCGCGGTCCCAGACGTTCGACCGTGATGACGTCGAATCGGGCATAGGCATTCGGCGCGGCCGTTTGGAGCCACTCCTCGGCCAGCAGCCGCAAGCGCCTGCGCTTCCGGGCGTCCACGGCGGCTAACGGCGCTCCAAAGCTGCGCGACGCCCGCGCCTTGACCTCGACGAACACGATCGTGCGGCCATCCTTGGCGATGATATCGATCTCCCCCCCTCTCCCCAGCCGAACGTTCCTGGCGACGATACGATAGCCGCGGGCCTCGAGGTGCTCGGCGGCGATGCGCTCCCCCTCGCCGCCGAGACCGGGCGTCATCGGTCGGCCGGCTCAAGGTTGGCGGGCCCGGGGTCACCCATCTCCGGCGGCGGATCGTCGAAGAGCGGCGCCGCACGCAAGAGGTTTTCGACGAATCGGCGGCGGTGCTCGGGTGAGGGGCCGTGCTCGCGGAGAGCCTCGATGTGGCGCCGCGTCCCGTAGCCCTTGTGCTCGTGAAAGCCGTATGCCGGATAGCGCTCGTGGAGCTCGGTCAGGAGCCGGTCGCGATGGACCTTGGCCACGATCGAGGCGGCCGCGATCGTGGAAGAGCGCGAGTCTCCGCGCACTAGAGCGCGCTGCTCCCCCGCGAACGATGGAATGCGCAGCGCGTCGACCAGCAGATACTCCGGCGGGGACGGCAGCGCCGCGATGGCGCGCTCCATCGCCAGCAGCGTCGCGCGGAAGATGTTCAGGCGATCGATCTCCTGGGCCGAGGCCGAGCCGATCGCCCAGGCCACGCAGCTCGCGCGAATGCCCTCGGCCAGCTGCTCGCGCCGCTCTCGCGGCACGACCTTGGAGTCGTCGAGGCCGTCGAGCATCAGAGGGCCGGCGCTCACCACGCAGGCGGCGATGACAGGACCCGCCAACGGGCCGCGCCCGACCTCGTCGATCCCGCCCACGAGGGTGACGCCGCGCTCGAAGGCCTCGCGCTCGAAGTAGTTGAGGGCCGCCAAGCGGCGCCGCTCGCGGCGCGGGTCGGAGCGCGAGCCCGTGGTGGTCACGATGCCTCGTCCAGCGTAAAGCGGCCGAGCTTGCCATGGTTGAAATCGCGCAGGTACATCTGCGCGGCCCGCTGGAGATCGGGCTCGCCGCCCCGCCCGACGCAGCCGCGCGCAATGGCGAAGCCCGCGAGATCGGCTGGCACGTCCGCCGCACCGCGCCCTGCGAGCCACGCCCCGAAGGCCGCGATCACCGGCTCGGGGTCGAAACGATCCGCCGGCACGGCGCCGCAGAGCGCCAGGCGCCACTGCGCCTCCGCCGTCTCGATCTTCGGGAGCAGCACCCCCGGCGTGTCCATCAGCTCGAGGCCCGGCGAGAGGCGGAACCAGCGCAGATCGCGCGTGACGCCCGGCCGGCTCTCCGTCTTTGCCGCGGCGCGGCGCAAGAGCCCGTTGATCACCGATGACTTCCCCACGTTCGGTATCCCGACGACCATCGCCCGTGCGCTCGGCCGCCCGGCTGCCGCAGCCACGACGAGGCGCAGAAGACGTTGGACACTCCGCTGCTCCTTCCCGCGGACCGCCAGCGCGCGCAAGCCCGCGCGCTCGAAGTATGCCACCCAGCGTGCGGTCTGGCCGGAGTCGGCCAGATCTTCCTTCGCCAGCACCAAGAGGTGCGCGCGCCGCCCGACCAGCTGCGCGAGCGCGGGGTTGGCGCTGGTGAGCGGCAGCCGCGCGTCGCGAATCTCCACCACCACGTCGACGCTCTCCAGGCGACGTGCCAGATCGCGCATGGCGGCGGCCATATGGCCGGGAAACCACTGGATCGGCGGGATCGTCACAGGCGGCCGATGCTCTCTGGCGGCCAGACGACCATGACCGCGCGACCGATGACCTGCGACTGCGGAACGAAGCCCCAGGCGCGCGAGTCGTCGCTGTTGGCGCGGTTGTCGCCAAGCACGTAGAGCTGATGGGGCGGCACCGTCACGGCCGGAAAGCTGCGGTGATCGGGGTAGCGGACGTAGGGCTCGGCGAGCACGAGACCGTCGCGGAAGACGCGGCCGTCGACGACCTGGATGCGGTCTCCTGGGAGCCCGATCACGCGCTTTAGGTAGACGATCGGCGTCTCGGCATCGTGGCGGAACGCGATGATCTCGTCGTGCTTGATAGGCCGAAAGCGAAAGGCCAGCGTGTCGATCAACACGTGCTCGCCGTTCTCGATGCGCGGCTCCATGGAGAGCCCCGAGACGACGGGGGCGCGCACGAAGAAGATCAAGATGAGGACGGCAAGCAACGCCACTTGCAGGGTGACGCTGGCTGCGGTGCGGATGCGCGGAACCCAGAGCACGTTGGACCGCTGCATTCGCCGCGCTCCGCGCGATGGCCTCGCTTTCTTCAAGAGCTAGTAGCCGTTTTAGGCCACTAGCTCTTGAAGAAAGCGAGGCGCTGCGGCGGCCATATCCGCAGCAGCGTGCGGCCCACGAAGGCGCTGCGAGGCAGCAGCCCCCAGATGTGCGAGTCGTCGGAGTTGTTGCGGTTGTCGCCCATCATGAAGTAGTAGCCGTCGGGGATGCGGTCGCATGCCTGCCATGCCGGACGAGGCGGGATCACCGCGGGCTGCGAGAGCGGCTGACCATCGACGGTGATGGTGCAGTTGCGCACGGCGAGATCGTACTCCGGCGCCGCGGCGAGGTAGGGCTCGCGGAGCGCGCGCCCGTCGACGTAGACGGCGCCGTTGCGGATCTCGAGCGTGTCGCCCGGCACGGCGATCACGCGCTTGATCCAGTCCTGCGAGAGGTCCGCCGGCGGATGGAAGACGGCGATCTCTCCGCGGCGCGGCGCGCGCAGATGGTAGTCGAGTTCGTCGACCAGCAAGACGTCGTCGATCTGCAGGGTGGGCTCCATCGAGCCCGAGGGAATGTAGAAGGGCCGCGCGACGAAGCTCGTGAGGACCAAGATCAGGCCGCCGACGACGATGACGGTGTCCAGCCACTCGCGCACGCCGCGCATCAGCGCAGCACGCTGCTCCTCGGCCGGACGCGTGGCGATGAGCAGGCGCGCCACCAGCAGAGAGGAGAGCGTGAGCAGAACTTGCAGGGGGGTCAGGTGAAACACGGCGGCGCAGCGCTTTCCGTCAGTGCGCGAAGAACCCGATGCGCTTCGGCGGCCAGAACCGGAAGAGCGTGTGGCCGACGAAATCCTTGCGCGGCAGCAGGCCCCAGACGTGCGAATCCTCGGAGTTATTGCGATTGTCGCCCATCATGAAGTAGTAGCCGTCTGGAATGCGGTCGCAGGACTGCCAGGCGCTGCGGGGCGGGATGTCCGCCGGCGGCGCTTCGAGCGGGACCCCGTCGACCACGATCTGGCAGTTCTTGATGACCAGGTCGTAGGCAGGCGGCTGGGCGATATAGGGCTCTGCCAAGGGCGAGCCGTCGACGATCACCTTGCCGCCGTGGATCGCGAACGTATCCCCCGGCACTCCCATCACGCGTTTGATGAAATCGTTGCTCGACGGGATGGGCGGCTTGAAGACCGCGATCTGCAGGCGCTTGGGATGCTCGAAATGGTACTGCAGCTCGTTCACCAGCAACACGTCGTCGATCTGCAGCGTCGGCTCCATGGAGCCCGATGGGATGTAGAACGTGCGGACGACGAACGCGATCAGGATGAGCGCGACACCGCCGGCGACGATGAAGGCGTCCAGATACTCGCGGACGGTGACAAGCGTAGCGCCCTGCTGTTGAGCCCTTGGGCGCGTCGCGATGACGATGCGTGCGACGACGAAGAGGCAGATCAGCCCGAGCAGCTGGAGTGGCGTCACGTACGTTCCGCCTGGCTTAGGCGGAGGTCCGCTCGGCCTTGCGCTCCTTGATGCGAGCGGCCTTGCCGACCTTCTCGCTGAGGTAATAGAGGCGCGCGCGGCGTACGATGCCGCGCTTGGAGACTTCGATCTTCTCGACGCGCGGGCTGTGGATCAAGAACGACTTCTCGACGCCCACGCCGTGCGAGGTACGGCGCACGGTGAACGACTCGCCGAGCCCCCCGCCCTTGCGTACGGTCACCACGCCCTCGAACATCTGGACGCGCTCCTTGCCGCCCTCGACGACCTTCGAGTAGACCTTGACGGTGTCGCCCGGACGAAACTCCGGAGTGTTCGCCTTGAGCTGGCCCTCTTGGACCAGCGTGACCGCGTTGCTCATCGCTCTGCTCCATGCACGACCCACCGCGGCCAGGGGCGCATAAAGGCGCTCCCGTCAGAGCCGGGCCGGTTCCGATGCCCTAATCGACAACCCAGGTAGTATAGCAAAGGGCAGGCGACCCATCAAGGCCCGTTGCCGTTCGGCCGGACGGACCCTCGCCTGCCGGCGCGGGCGGTGGGCGCGCTAGGAGCTTCCTCTCGCCGGAGGAAAGGGGGCGCTCCGTGATCGAGACGCATCGTTACCGGCGCCTTCTCTACGCCGTCCTCTGCCTGGGCTTGCTCGCCGCCCTCTTCGTCGCCGTCTGGCGCGTGCATGCCGAGCATCAGGCGCGCCGGGTCGAGATCGCGATGGATGCCCAGGACTTCCTGAGCTTCGCCCACGCCTACGGCTACAACCCCAAGGCCTTCTTGATCGCGCTGCGCCGCGCAGGGCTGACATCGCTGGCGGTGACCGAGGAGCTTGGGGGCAACGTCAGCACGAGCAGCCACGGCGTGGTCTACTCCGGGCAGCAGGTGCTGGATCAGGCGCTGCTCGCGCCGGTCCACGATCCGGGCTTGGCCCGGCTCTTGCACGACCACGCGGTGAAGCCGGATTGGGTCTACGTGGAGGCCTTCGACCGGCCGACGTACGAGCGCTATCTCCACGCCCTGCGGCGCTACTTCGAGCCAAAGGACGTGCGCCCCGTACGGACCGCCTTCCCGTACGTCGTCGCCGCGCGAACCGATCTGGACTACTTCAACAATCTCGCCCTGGGGCTGCCCGCCGATCAGGTGGGGCTGGCGCGCGATACCCACCTGCTGCTGATCCCCCGCGTGCAGAACGACGAGCGCTACTCACCCGCCGCGATAGACTCGATCTTTGGCGACATCGCGCGCGACGGCAGGGTCTCCACGATCATCTTCTTCGGCCTGCGCAATCAAGTGCTGGGCTTCCCCGATCAGCTGGACGCGACGGCCGCCGCATTCGGGCGCAGCGGCGACAACTTCGGCACGATCGAGGTCTACTCGAAGGATCAGCTGCAGAAGGGGAACCTCGGCCTCGCGCGCCTGATTCCCAATCAGGTGGTGCGCGTGCAGGCCATCGCCAAGCTGGAGCTCGACAAGCTCGATCTTCCCACCGTGGTCTCGCGCTACGCCTTGGGCGCGCGCGAGCGCAACGTGCGCGTCATCTACTTGAGGCCCTTCCAGCACGAGTACGAAGGCAAGAGCATCGAGGCCACCAATATCGCGCTGGTGGCAGCGATCAAAGATGCGCTGCTGCGCGACGGCCTGCGCATCGGGCGCGCCACGCCCTTCCCGCGGACGCGCTTCTGGAGCGTGGTCACGCTGCTGGCGCTGATTGCCGCGCTGGCGGTGCCCGCCGGATTCCTGCTGTTGATCGAGTTCCTGCGCACGGGGCCCGGCGAGCAGGCCCCCGGCCGGCCTCTGCCGCGCCCGCTTGGGCGCTTGGCGCTGATCCTCTTCGCGGCGACCGTGGCGCTGATGTTGGGCGCCCTTGCGATCCATCACGATCTGCTTGGGCGCAAGCTCGCGGCGCTGGCGGCGGGCCTGACGTTCGGCACGCTCTCCTTCACGACGCTCGCGGTCCTCTTTCGCACGCCGCCGCCGCCGCGCGCGGGTGCCGCGCTCTCGCGCGGCGTGCGCGCCTTGCTGGCTGCGGTGGGCACGGCGTTGCTGGGGGCGCTGGTCATCGTGGGCCTGCTTTCGCATCCGCTGCTGATGACGGAGGTGGAGGCGTTCTCCGGCGTCAAGCTGCTGCTGCTGCTGATCCCGCTGGCCGCGCTGCTGATCGCCCTCTACTCGCCGCGCTTCGGCAGCACGCTCTCCGCCGCTAGCCTGCAGTCGCCCGTCCGCGTCTGGGAGCTGCTCGCCGGCGTCGCGGTCATCGCGCTGGGCGCCGTGCTGACGCTGCGCTCCGGAAATCAAAGCGATATCGGTCCCTCGCCGCTGGAGCAGCACCTGCGCACGGGGTTGACGCATCTCCTGGTGGTGCGGCCGCGCACCAAGGAGTTCCTCATCGGCTGGCCCTCGCTGCTGCTGGTCGCGGCGCTCTGGCCGCGCCACCGGCGCTGGCTGGCGTGGCTCCTTGCGCTGGGCGCAGGCGTCGGTCTGGGCGACGTGGTCGATACCTTCTCGCATCTGCACACGCCGCTCTGGGTCGGGGCCGTGCGCACGATCAACGGGCTCCTGCTGGGGATCGCCGCCGGGGCGGTCCTGGTTTGGCTCTACCGGCGCTTCGTGCCCGAGGAACCGGCGATCGAGTGAGGATCCTGCTCTCCGGCTACTACGGCTTCGGGAACCTGGGCGACGAGGCGCTGTTGGCGGAGATCTCATGCGGCCTGCGCCGGCGCTTTCCGAAGGTGGAGCTGGCGGTGCTCTCGGCCGATCCCGCGGCAACGGAGCGTGCCTATGGCATCGAGGCGGCGCCGCGCTGGGACTTGGGCGCCGTGCGCCGCGAGATCGCCCGTGCCGACGTCTTTCTCTCCGGCGGCGGCGGCCTGCTCCAGAACGCCACCAGCCTCAAGAGCCTTCTTTATTACGCGGGGCTGGTGCGCCAGGCCGTGAAGGCGCAGAAGATCGTGGGCATCTTCGCGCAGTCGATCGGGCCCTTGGATTTCTGGGGCAAGGGCATCGTGCGCGAGTTCTGCAAGGGCGCCGCGTTCGCCACCGTTCGCGACGAGGCCAGCCGGACGCTGCTCTCCGGCTTGCTGCCCGGTGTCCCCGTCACGCGCACCGCCGACCCCGTCTTCCTCTACGATCCGCCGGCGGACGACGGCGCCGAAGAGCTGGCGCGCGAGGGCCTGGGTCCCGAGGTCCAGCCGCTGGTGGTTGCGTGTGTCCGCAAGACCAGCGCGCAGGCGGAGGTGGTGCAGCGTGTGGCGGCCGCCGTCGATAGCCTGGCCCAGGCGGGAGCCCACGTCGCGTTCCTGCCCTTCCAGTCTCCGGAGGACGCTGAGGCGGCAACGGAGGTCATTCGCAGGTGCCGCTCGACGCCGACGCTGCTGCCCGGCGGCGATCTCGCAAGCGTCGCGCGCGCCATCGCCACGGCGCAGGCACTAGTCGGCGTGCGGCTCCACGCACTGATCTTGGCGGCGCGTTTCGGCGTGCCGTTCCTCGCGGTGAGCTACGATCCGAAAGTCGCTGCGCTCTTGCGCCTGCTCGAGTACCCGCTTCCGCCATTGTGGGATCCGTCACTGCGCAAAGGCGAAGGCGCGCAACCCGCGGCGCTGGCGCAGCGCCTGTGGAGCGAGCGCGAGACGCTGGGCGCGCACTTGCGCGCGCGACTGCCGCAGATGCGGGGCGCAGCGGAAGAAAACTTCGAGATTCTCGCCCGCTACTTGTAGGTTCGCGCGACGATCGGCCGAAGATGAGAGCATGGCGCAACGGCTGCGCGGTACGGTGTGGATCGCTCGCTGCTTCGGCATTCGTGTCGGCATCGATCCGTCATGGCTGCTGGTCTTCGCGCTCGTCACCTGGGCGTTGAGCGGCTCGTTCGCGGACCTCGGCCGCGTGCACGCCTGGGCTCTGGCCGCGCTTGCCGCTGCGGCGTTCTTCGCCAGCGTCGTGATTCACGAGTTTGCCCATGCGCTGACGGCGCGCCGCTTCGGTGTCACGACGCTCGCGATCCGGCTCTTCCTCTTCGGCGGCGCGGCCACCATTGCGTCTGAGCCGCCGACCCCCGCGGCGGAGGTGGCGATCGCCGCGGCCGGCCCGATGTGCAGCGCCCTGCTGGCGGTGCTCTGCGGCGCGGGCGTGGAGGCGCTCCTCCTCTTTGGCGGACGCCCCGATGTGGCGCTGCTGCTCATGTACCTGGCCGCGGCCAACGCGCTGGTAGCCGCGTTCAACCTGTTGCCGGCGTACCCGCTGGACGGCGGCCGCATCCTGCGCGCGTGCCTCTGGCAGTGGCGCGGGGACCATGGCGCCGCCACGCGTATCTCCTCCGTGTCGGGCATGGCCCTGGCTTTTGCTCTGGGAGCCGCCGGCATCGCCGTCGCGTCGCACGGCCGCCATTGGGACGCGCTGTGGTACGTCGCGGTCGCGGGCTTTGTCTCCGCCGCGACGATCCACAGCTATCGCCGCGCCCGGCGCGGCTAGGCGGCGATCCCTCGCGGGGGGAGCGGCGGCTCACGATAGCGTAAGCCAGCCGCCTGATGGCGACCGAAGCGACGAAGAGGCCCGACTACCGAGGGACGCTCAACCTCCCGCAGACCGAGTTTCCCATGAAGGCGAACCTCCCGCAGCGGGAGCCCGCGCGCATCGCGTGGTGGGCGGAGCACCGGATCTATCAGCGCCGGCTCGAGAGCAACGGCGAGGGCCGACCCTGGATTCTCCATGACGGACCGCCGTACGCCAATGGCGGACTGCACATGGGGCACTTCCTCAACAAAGTGCTCAAGGACATCTTCGTCAAGGTCAACCTGCTCGATGGGCGCGCATCGCGCTTCGTGCCGGGCTGGGACATGCACGGCCTGCCGATCGAGATGGAGACGCTCAAGCACCTGGGCGTGCACTTCCGTAGCGTACCGCCGGCGGAGTTGCGCGAGAAGTGCCGGGAGCGGGCGCTCTACTGGCTGGACATCCAGCGTGATCTCTTCATGCGCATGGGCTGCTTCGGTCTCTGGGAGGCGCCTTACCGCACGATCGATCCCTCCTTCGAGGGGACGATCGTGGATGCGCTCGCGGATCTCGCTCAGCAAGGCTACCTGTACAAAGGCCTGCGCTCGACCTACTGGTGTCCCACCGACGAGACCGCGCTTGCCGACGCTGAGATCGAGTATCGCGATCACGTCTCGCCTTCAGTCTACGTGCGCTTTCCGGCCGATGCCGCGCAGCGCGGCGACCTGCTCTCGCGCTTCGACGGTCAGGTGAGCGAGGCCGGCGATCTGCCGCTGGCCGTGATGTGCTGGACCACCACGCCGTGGTCGCTGCCCGGAACCGTAGGCGTTGCCTTCAACCCTGAGGCGGAGTACGGCCTCTTTCGCTTCCGCCATGCTGCCGGCGGCGAGGACCTGCTGATCTTCGCCACGGCGTTGCTGGAGAGCGTGCTGGCGCGGGTTCCGGGTACGACGGCGCAGACGCTGGCGACCACGACCGGCGCGCACCTGGTGGGCGGTGAGGTTCACCATCCGTTCATGGAGTTCATGGTGCGGCTGGTCGACGCGCCCTACGTCGAGCTGGAGACCGGCACCGGCGCGGTGACCACGGCCCCCGGTCACGGTCCCGAGGATTTCGAGACGGGCGTGCGCTGCGGCTTGCCGATCGTCACCCCGGTGAACGAGCGCGGCGACTTCACGGCCGAGGCCGGCATCTTCCACGGCCTCAACGTGTTGCGCGACGCCAACGCGAAGATCGTCGAGCACTTGCGTGCCAACGGCACGCTCTACTGCAGCGTCGACTACTCGCACAGCTACGCGCACTGCTGGCGCTGCCACAATCCCGTCATCTTCCGCGCGACCTCGCAGTGGTTCATGGCGCTCGACGTCAACCACCTGCGCCGGCGTACCACCGAGCAGGTGGCCGACGTGAGGTGGCACCCCGCGTGGGGCGAAGAGCGCATGCGCCTGATGATCGAGAACCATCCGGATTGGTGCCTCTCGCGCCAACGCACGTGGGGGACGCCGATTCCGGCCTTCGACTGCCAGGAGTGCGGCGCGGAGATCTTGGACCCGCGCGTGGCGCGCCACGTGGCGGCGCTCTTCCGCGAGCACGGCGCCACGATCTGGTGGACATGGGACGCGCCGCGCCTGCTTCCGGCGGAGTTTTGCTGCCCGCAGTGCGGCTCGGCTAAGCTGAAGAAGGAGATGAACATCGTCGACATCTGGTTCGAGTCGGGCGTGACGCACTTGGCGGTGCTCGGCTCGGAGCAGATGCCCTGGCCCGCCGACGTCTACCTGGAGGGCAGCGATCAGTACCGCGGCTGGTTTCGCAGCAATCTGCTCACCTCGATGGCCATCAAGGGCACGCCGCCCTACCGCGAGGTGGTCTCGACCGGCTGGGTCGTCGATCCCGAGGGGCGCGCGATGCACAAGTCGGCCGGCAACTACATCGCAGCCGACGATGCGATGAACACCTACGGTGCCGATGTGATGCGGCTGTGGATCGCCTCCGTCGACTACGAGGCCGACGTGCGCGTCGGCGCCTCGATCCTGGCCAACGTCGGCGAGGTCTACCGCAACCTGCGCAATCGCGTGCGCTTCATCTTGGGGAACCTCTTCGACTTTTTGCCCCAGCAGACGGTGCCCGCGGATCGGCTCCATCCGATCGATCGTCTGGCGCTGGCGGTGACGGATGCACTGGCGGAGCGCTGCGCGCGCGCCTATCGCGAGTTTCGCCTGCACGACGTCTATCTGGCGCTCTCGAACTTCGTCAACGACGACCTCTCGGCGTTCTATCTGGACGCGCTCAAGGATCGGCTCTACTCCAGCGCCGCCGGCGCGACGGGACGCCGCAGCGCGCAAAGCGTGCTCTGGCACATCGCCAAGACGCTGATGGCGCTCTACGCGCCGGTGCTCTCGTTCAGCGCCGAGGAGGCCTGGCAGAGTGTGCCGCCGTCGCTGCGCGAAGGCGTCGACTCCGTCTTCTTTCTCAAGCTCGAGGAGCCGCACGAGGCCTCGCCCGAGGGCGCCGCCGCAGTGTGGAGTCTGGTGAAGGGGCTGCGCGCGCAGGTCAAAGCGCAGACCGCCGTCGAGGGCAGGGACTTCGAGCTGCGCGCGCTGGTCAGCGCCGACGCGGCGACGGCGGCTACGCTCGAAGGGCTGGGCGACGATCTGCGCGAGGCGCTGGTGGTCTCCGCCTGCGACGTGACGGCCGGCTCGGAGAACGGCGTCTCCATGGAGCTGGCGCGGACGGATGGCGAGAAGTGCGCGCGCTGCTGGAAGTATCTCGCGCTGGGCGCCGATCCCGCCCACCCCTTCGTCTGCGGCCCCTGCGCCGAGGTGGTACGCTCGCTCTAGCGAGACGATTCCAGCGGCGCGTGCTCCGACGGCGGCGCCTGCTTACGATACTTCAGATTCACGTAGACCAGCATGGCCAGGCCGATGACGATCTGCGGCACGGCCAGCAGCTGGCCGCCCGTGAGTCCCAAGAAGATAAAGCCGGGCTCGCGGAACCATTCGGCGATGGTGCGCGTCACGCCGTAGTACGTGAACCACAGCCAGAAGAGGCTGCCATCCGCGAGGGTGAAGCGGCGCGCGATGAAGAGCAGCGGCAGCGCGAGGATATCGAGCGCCCCCTCCATCAACTGCGAGGGCCAGCGGTAGCCGGGGAAGTTGGGGAACTGCACGCCCCAGGGGTCGCTCGCCGGAACGATACGCCCCGGCAGCTCGTCGTTGATGAAGTTGACCACGCGCGTCAGCGCGATGCCGATCGGAATCAGCATCACGATCTCGTCGGCAAAGACGCGGTAGGTCAGGCCCGGATGCTTGCGCAGGAAGAGCAGGCCCGCGACGATCACGCCGATGAGCCCGCCGTGGAAA
>JAGWST010000278.1 GCA_028869325.1 bacterium
CTGACCGGCCTGGGCGCGGGCTTCACGGGTGCGGCGTTCCTTGCCTCTCTCAACCGCGCGTTCGCGGCCGGGGAGAACGTCACGCTGCTGGGCGTCTTTCCCTCGTCGGGCGCCTATGCCGTCTTCGGCCGCGATACCGATCGCGGCATCAAGCTCGCCCTTGGGGAGTTCAAGGACACCGTCTTGGGCCAGAAGGTGAGCTACATCTCGCGCGACTCGCAGACCAATCCGGGCGTCGCCGTGCAGCGCGTCAGCGACGCCATCGACCACGATGGAGCGAAGTTCTTCGTGGGCGTGGCCTCCAGCGCCGTCGCCCTGGCGCTCGAGCCGATCGCCAAGCAGAAGCAGGCCGTCTTCATCACCAGCGTGGGCGCCGACGAGGTCACCGGAAAGGACTGCAACGAGTTCAGCTTCCGCTGGTCGGTGCCGACCTACGGCGCCGTGCGCTCGACGACGTATCCCTTCATCAAAGACAACCCCGGCGCGAAGCGCTGGTATACGATCACCCCATCGTACGTCTTCGGCGACTCGCTGCTGCGCAACGTCAAGGAGGTCGCCCAGGAGAGAGGCCTCCAGCTGGTAGGCAACGACTACCACCCGCTGGGCACGGCAGACTTCTCGAGCTACATCACCAAGGCCATCGAGGCCAAGCCCGACGTCGTGGCACTGTTGAACTTCGGCGGAGACGCGGTGAAGTGCATCAAGACGGCGCAAAGCTACGGCCTCAAGAAGAACGCCAAGATCCTCTACGTCTGGAGCGGCGGCCTGCTCGACTACTCCGCCATCGGCGCCGACGCATTGGAGGGCGTCTACGTCGGCTGCCAGTATTGGCACGAGGCCAGCGCCGCGACTCGTAAGGCCAGCGAAGCCTATAAGAAGGCCTATGGCGAGCCGATGGGCTACGTCGGCGCAAGCGCGTACATCGAGACCTGGCTCGTGCTCAAAGGCATCGAGCAAGCCAAGTCCGCCGAGCCGCTGAAAGTAGCCAAGGCGCTAGAGGGCTTCAAGTACACCGGACCCACCGGCCCCGAAGAGGTGCGCGCCTTCGACCACCAGGTGGTCAAGCCGTACTATCTGCTGCGCGGTAGAGCCCAGAGCGCGATGAAGAATCAGTGGGACTACGTGGAGACGCTGGCCGAGACCAGTTACCCTGTGCCCAGGAGCGTCAGCGCGTGCCATCTCACGTAAGAGACGCGCTGCGGTGAGGCAGACGATGACGACGACGATCTACCGCGCGCGGCGCATCATCTCGATGACGGATCACGAGCCCGAGGCCTTTGCCGTCTTGAACGGGCGCATCGTCGCGACGGGCGCCGCAACCGAGCTGGCCGCGCGCTTCCCGGGCTCGGAGCGCGTCGACTTCGGCGATGGCGTCGTGATTCCGGGGCTCAACGACGCGCACTGCCACCTGGGCATCACCGCGGAGGATCTGCTCCACCTCGATCTCTCCGTCGACGCCGTCCACTCGTTGGCCCAGATCATCGAGCGCCTGCGCGGCGAGGCGGCACGGACGCCGAGCGGCACCTGGCTGCGCGGCTCCCGCTACGACGACGCGAAGATGGCCGAGGGACGCGTGCTCACGCGTTGGGACCTGGATGGCGTCAGTCGCGAGCACCCCATCATGGTGCTGCACGTCGCGGGCCACTGGGGCGTGCTCAACAGCAGCGCGCTGGAGCTTGGGGGCATCGACGACGCCAGTCAGCCCCCCGAGGGCGGCGCCTTCGGCCGCGACGCCTCCGGCCGCCTCAACGGCATCCTGTACGAGCAGGCCATCTTCAACTACGCCTATCCCGCCACGGCCAAGAACGGCAAGACGATCGCACCCCCGAGCGCCTTCGAGGAGCGGCTGCTGGGCTTGGCACGCGGCGTCAAGATGTTCCACGCCGCCGGCCTCACCTCGATCACCGACGCGCTGGTCAGCCCCCAGGACATCGCGCTCTTCCAAGAGGCGGAGCGCCGCGGCACGATGACGCTGCGCGTTAACATGCTGTTGGGCTACGAGCACTACGACGCCGTGCGCCGATTGGGAATCCGCACCGGGCTGGGCGGCGAGCGCCTTCGCCTCGGCGGCGTGAAATCGTTCGTCGACGGCGCGATCGGCGGGCGCACCTGCATGATGGAGGAGCCCTTCGAGGGCACCACGGACGACTTCGGCATCCAGAGTGTCTCGACGAGCGACCTGCGCGACCTCGTGCGCATGGTGCACGGCGACGGCAACCGCGTTGGTATCCATGCCAACGGCGACCGCGCCATCAAGCTGCTGCTGGGGCTCCTGGAGGAGGCCCAGAACGAGCATCCGCATCCGGAGATTCACCACCGCATCGAGCACTGCACGGTGGTCAGCGACGATATCCTCGCGCGGATGAAGCGCTTAGGCGCGATCGCGGTTCCCTTCGGCAGCTACGTCCACTACCACGGCGGCAAGCTCGTCGATTGGTACGGCAGCAAGCGCCTGGAGCGCATGTTCGCCCACCGCTGGTTCCTCGACGCGGGCATCGCGGTGGCAGGCAGCTCGGATTTTCCTTGCGGCCCCTTCGAGCCGCTGCTGGCGCTGCAAAGCTGCGTCACGCGACGCGGATACGACAGCGTGGTCATGGGCGAGAACCAGCGCATCACGGCCCGCGAGGCCCTGGCGCTCTACACCGTCAACGCCGCCTATGCTGCCGGCGAGGAGCATCTCAAGGGCCGACTCGCGCCGGGATTCCTCGCCGACTTCGTGGTGCTCGGCGGCGATCCGCTGACCGTCGCCCCGGAGCGCATCGGCGCGCTGCCGGTACGCGAGACCTATGTCGGCGGGGCGCGCGTCTGGCGTGAAGGTGACGAGCTCCCGGCCTCGCGCGTGCACGCACACTCTAGTGTCCCGAACCACAAATAGCGTGACCGTCGTCGCGTGCACCGCGTAGCTCTGGCAAGGCGCAACGAGCGACAATACCCTCTGCGGTATGCGAGCGAGGAGCAACGCAGCCAGAGCTACGCGCTGCTGCGACCC
>JAGWST010000279.1 GCA_028869325.1 bacterium
CCCGGGTGGCCCGGGCCCGCGTCCCGGCGTCGCCGCGCGCCCCGGTGTCGCTCCGCGCCCTGGCGTCGTGCCGCGTCCCGGCCTGCCGCCGAAGCCCTCCATGCACCTCGGCGAGTCGATTCCTCGCCTCCGGCCCGTGCCGCAGGGGCAGAGTACGATCCTGCCGCCGAAGCCCAAGCCGCAGCAGCCCGCCGCCGGTGCCGCCGCGGCACGCCCGGGGCAGCCGGTGGCGCCCGTGCGCCCGCATCGCGGCAACGGCCCGTTCATCGCCAAGCCGCCTTCGGCCCCCGCCGCCGCGACACCGCAGGCCGCGGGTCCCACGCCTAGCTCCGGAGCACCGCCGAAGGGGCGCGGCCGCGACCGCGAGGATCAACTCTCGAAGAAGGATCGCGAAAAGGAGGCCTTGCTCGACAAGAACCGCCGCCAGCGGCCCACGCGGGAGACCGCGCCGCAGGTCTCGGTGCAGCTGCGCGCCATCGAGATTCCCGATCTGCTCTCCGTGCAAGAGCTGGCCGCCGCGATGAGCATCCCCGCCAAAGACGTCATCAAAGAGCTCATGAAGATGGGCACCATGGCGACGATCAACCAGAACATCGGCAGCGACGTCGCCCAACAGGTCGCGCGCAAGTTCGGCTTCGAGGCCACCGTCAAGGAGGCCGACGAGGAGGTTGCGCTCTACCAGGAGGAGGATCCGCCAGGCGCGCTCTCGCCGCGTCCACCCGTGGTTACCGTGCTGGGCCACGTCGATCATGGTAAGACCTCGCTGCTCGATCGCATTCGCCAGGCGAACGTTGCAGCCGGTGAGGCCGGCGGCATCACGCAGAAGATCGGTGCCTACACGGTCGAGAAGGACCATCGCACGATCACCTTCATCGATACGCCCGGTCACGAGGCGTTCACGGCGATGCGCGCACGCGGCGCCAAGGCGACGGACGTGGTCATCCTCGTCGTCGCCGCGGACGACGGGGTGATGCCGCAGACGATCGAGGCGATCTCGCATGCCAAGGCGGCAAACGTGCCGATCGTCGTTGCGATCAACAAGATGGATAAACCGGACGCGCAGCCCGAGCGCGTGATGCAGCAGCTCACGGAGTTCGAGCTGCAGCCTGTCGAGTGGGGCGGCAAGACCGAGATGAAGCGCGTCTCCGCCAAGAGCGGCGAGGGCATCGACGAGCTGCTCGAGACCGTGCTGCTGGAGGCCGATCTGCTCGAGCTCAAAGCGAACAAGAATCGCCGCGCGACGGGCGTGGTGCTGGAGTCCGCCTTGGACCGCGGCCGCGGTGCCATGGCCACCGTGCTCGTGCAGAACGGCACGCTGCGCGTGGGCGACGTGGTCGTTGCGGGCTCGACGTGGGGCAAGGTGCGTGCGCTGCTCGACGACAAGGGAGGCAGCGTCAAGAAGGCGGGACCGTCGATTCCGGTCCAAGCGATGGGCCTCTCGGACGTGCCTGCGGCCAGCGACATCCTCACGGTCGTCACCGACGAGCGCGTCGCACGCGAGATCGCCTCCAAGCGCGGCCAACGCCGCCGCGACACGCGCATCGCCTCCACGGGCTCGGCGCGCGTCTCGCTGGAGACGTTCATGCAGCAGGAGGGCGAAAAGACCCTCAACCTGGTCATCAAGGCGGATGGTCAAGGCTCGGTCGAGGCGTTGCGCGCGCGTCTGGAGCAGCTCTCGACGGAGGACGTCAAGATCCGCGTGATCTACGGCGGCGTGGGCGGCATCACGCCAAACGACGTCAACCTGGCCAGCGCCTCGAATGCCGTGTTGATCGGCTTCAACGTGCGCCCCGACGAGACGGTCAAGCGGCTGGCCGAGAGCGAGCAAGTGGACCTGCGCTTCTATCAGGTCATCTACGAGATCGAAGAAGACCTCAAGAAGGCGATGGCCGGCATGCTCGAGCCGATCACGCGCGAGGTCACCTTGGGGCGTGCCGAAGTGCGCGAAGTCTTCAAGGTCTCGAAGGTCGGTACGATCGTCGGCTGCTACGTGCAGAGCGGAAAGATCGTGCGCAACGCCAAGGTGCGCGTGCTGCGCGACAGCGTCGTCGTCTTCGACGGGCAGCTCGAGTCGCTGCGCCGCTTCAAGGACGACGTGCGAGAGGTGGCCGAGGGCTTCGAGTGCGGCATACAGGTCGCGAAGTTCCAGGATCTCAAGCAGGGCGACGTCATCGAGGCCTACACCACGGAGACGGTTGCGGCCACGCTGGCATGAAGCGCGAGCGGCTCTCTAAGATCGACCATCTGATCCAACGCGAGCTGGCCCGGATCATTCGCGAGGATCTCAAGGATCCGCGTTTGGGATTCGTCACGATCACGCACGTCGAGACCGCGGCGGATCTCGGCCTGGCCAAGGTCCACGTGGGCATCATCGGTGACCGCCACCAGGCCAAGCAGAGCCTGCTTGCGCTGGAATCGGCCAAGCGCTTTCTGCGCGGCGAGCTGGGCGAGGCGATCGATCTGCGCCATACGCCGGAGCTGGCGTTCATCGAGGATCGCTCGGCGGAGAAGGCGATCGCCGTCAGCAAGCTCATCGACGAGGCGGCGCGGGCTCCCCGTGAACGGAGCGAAGCGGAGTGAGCGCGGAGGGAGGGGCCACGCTCGAGCAGGTCGTCACGGCGTTGTGCGAGCACGAGAGCTTCGTGATGGTCAGCCATGTCAAGCCCGACGGCGACACGCTGGGCGCGGGGCTGGCGCTGGGCTTGGGGCTCAAGCAGTTGGGCAAGCGGGTGGCATACTTCCAGCAGGACCCCGTGCCGCGCAACCTACGCTTCCTACCCGATGCCGGCGCCGTGCGCCGCGAGTTCGGCACGCTGCCGGAGCGTACGATGTTCTGTTTCTTCGACATGAGCGACGTGGCGCGCGCGGGCCCGTTCCTGCCGCCCTTCGACCCTGCGCGCTCGCTGAACGTCGACCACCACCTCGGCAACACCCGATTCGCCGCACTCAACTACATCCTCGAGACGGAGGCCTCTACCGGTACCGTCGTCTTGCGCATCCTCCAGGCGCTGGGCACGGCGATGACCCCGCAGATCGCCGAGTGCATCCTCACGACCGTGATGACCGATACCGGCGCCTTCATGCACTCGAACACCACTCCCGACGTGCTGCGCACCTCCGCACGCTTGATGGAGGCCGGGGCCGACAAGGAGCGGATCACCCGAGAGATCTTCGCCAACAAGCGCTTCTCGGCGCAGCGGCTGATGGGAGAGGCGCTGGCGCGCATGCGCTTCGATCAGGAGGCGGGCGTCGTGTGGACGGCGGTCGATGCGCAGATGCTGGCCCAGTGTGAGGCCGACGCCGAGGATACCGAGGATATCGTCCAACAGCTGCGCGTGATCGACGGCTGTAAGGTGGCCGTGCTCTTCAAGGCGGTGGAGCCGGGAGAGGTGCGTGTCAGCCTGCGTTCCAACGGCGAGGTCAACGTCCAGTGCGTCGCGGCGCACTTGGGGGGCGGCGGACACTTTCGCGCCGCGGGCTGCACGTTCGAGGGGGCGCTCGACGGCGCCGTGACGGCGATTGCCGAGGCCTTGCGCGCAGAGGGCGTGGCGGCGAAGATGCCGGCGGTACCTGTGTAGCGCCGATGTCGAATCCGGCATCGGGGATCATCGCCTTCGTCAACGTCTTCAAGCCAGCGGGAATGACCTCCGCGCACGTCGTCGCCCGTGTGCGGCGCGTCTTCGATCGCGCGCCGGCCGGTCACTTCGGTACCTTGGATCCCAACGCCGCCGGCGTCTTGCCATTGGCGATCGGCGGCGCGACGCGGCTCTTTCCCTACATCGAGCCGCGCTCGAAAGCCTACGTCTTCGTGTTGTGCCTGGGCAGCGCCACCAGCACGGGCGACCGCTGGGGCGAGATCGTGGAACGAGCGGTGGTGCCGAGCGATTGGCGCGTACGCGTCGAGCGCGCGCTCGCGCAGTTCACCGGCGAGATCGAGCAGGTGCCGCCCATGGTCAGCGCGCTCAAGCACGAAGGCAGGCGGCTCTATGAGCTGGCGCGAGCACAGCAGGAGGTTCCGCGCAGGCCGCGCTCGGTGCGGATCGCCGATCTGCGCATCCTGGGCGAGGAGGAACGGGCGCTGCGACTGGCTGTCGAGTGCTCCGAGGGCACCTATGTGCGCACGCTCTGCGAGGATCTCGCGCGCGCGGCTGGCACGCTCGGGCATATGGGCGCGCTGCTGCGCACACGCGCGGGGCCTTTTGCTCTGCTCGGCGCGCGCACCCTCAGCGAGATCGAGGCCGACCCCGCCGCCTGCATCACCCCGCCTCTCGACGTGCTGCCGCTCCCCAGCGTCGTTCTGGACGAGCGAGCGGTCTACGATTTTCGCGCGGGGCGTATCGTTCCACTCTCCGTCCCGCTGGCCGCGCGTCACGCCCTCGTGCTCGACGGCGCCCGCTCGCCGATCGGCGTCGGCGAGAACCTTGGCGCTCTGCTCCAACCGCGCAAGGTATTCACGTGAAGATCCATCACCGGCTCACACGCACCGATCGTCGCGCGCCGCTCGCCCTGGCGATCGGCTTCTTCGACGGCTTCC
>JAGWST010000280.1 GCA_028869325.1 bacterium
TCGCGCTGCCGCTGCTGCACGTCAACGTCGGCAACTTCACGGCCGCGACCATCGGCTTGACGCTGTGGGGGAGCGCCAACGCGGCCGAGATCGTCCGCGGCGCGGTGCTCTCCGTCCCGCGCGGTCAGTTTCAGGCGGCGACGGCGCTGGGCATGAATTGGTGGCAGAGCATGCTCTACGTGATCGTGGCGCAGGCTGCACGGCGCATGATCCCGCCCATGATCGGCCTCTCCGTCAATTTGGTTCAGCAGACGTCGTTGGCCGTGGTGATCGGAGTGCTCGAGATTCTGGAGTCGGCGCAACGCTCCATCGAACGGCTCACGATGAACACCGGAGACTCGCATGCCGTGCCGATCTTGGGCGTGGTGCTGCTGGTCTTCTATCTCATCTGCACCCCGCTGACGCGTGCCTCGCGGCAGCTGGAGGCCCGGTTGCGCTAATCCGCGGATTTCGCTTTGCGCCACGCCGCGCGCCGAACGAGGCCCGCGCTGCGCGCGCGGCGAATCGCGGACCATGAATCTGAAGCACCGCAGCGCCGTCATCACCGATGGTCCCACGCGCGCCGCCGCACGCTCGTACTACAAGGCGATCGGCTTCACCGACGAGGATTTAGCCAAGCCGCTCGTCGGCATCGCCAACACGTGGACGGAGACGATGTCGTGCAACTACCATCTGCGCGGCCTTGCCGCCCACGTCAAGGCGGGCGTGCGTGCGGCCGGCGGTACGCCGATGGAGTTCAACACCATCGCGATCAGCGACGGCATCACGATGGGCACCGAGGGCATGAAGACCTCGCTGATCAGCCGGGAGCTGATCGCGGACTCCATCGAGCTGATGGGGCGCGGCCACATGTTCGACGCGGTGGTGGCGCTGGTGGCCTGCGACAAGACGATTCCCGGCGCGGCGATGGGCCTCACGCGGCTGGACGTTCCCTGCGTCTTGCTCTACGGCGGCTCGATCGCGCCGGGCACGTACAAGGGGCGCGACGTGACGGTGCTGGACGTCTTCGAGGCGATCGGCGCGCATGCCGCGGGCAAGATCACCGACAAGGATCTCAACGAGATCGAGTCGTGCGCCTGCCCGGGCCCCGGTGCCTGCGGCGGCCAGTTCACGGCCAACACGATGGCAACCGTGATGGAGCTCATCGGCTTCTCGCCGCTGGGCACGGCGAGCCCGGGCGCCACCGATGCGCGCAAGGAGAAGATCGCCTATCGCTGCGGAGAGCTGGTGATGGAGGCGCTGCGGCGAGATATCCGGCCTAGCACGTTCCTCACGCGCGACGCCTTCGAGAACGCCATCGCCGCCGCGACGGGCACCGGCGGCTCCACCAACTCCGTGCTCCATCTGCTGGCGATGGCGCGCGAGGCCGGCGTACCGCTCACCATCGACGACTTCGACGCCATCAGCCGCCGCACGCCGATCATCGCCTCGCTCAAGCCGGGCGGCGAGTACGTGGCGCTGGACGTCGATCGGGCCGGCGGCATCCAGCTGATCGCCAAGCGTCTGGTGGAGGGCGGCGTCGCCAAGGGCGGCACGTTGACGGTCACGGGGCGCACCTTGGCCGAAGAGGCGGCCGCCGCAACGGAGACGCCCGGACAGAACGTCATCCACGATGTCGCACATCCGTTCAAGGAGACCGGCGGTCTGGTGATCCTCAAGGGGTCGCTGGCGCCCGACGGTGCCGTGGTCAAGATGGCCGGCCACGAGCGCTCCCTGCACAAGGGTCCCGCGCGCGTCTTCGACCGCGAGGAGGACGCTATGCAGGCGGTGCTCTCGGGCGCGATCGTCGCCGGCGACGTGGTCGTCATTCGTTACGAAGGGCCGCGCGGAGGTCCCGGCATGCGCGAGATGCTCGGCGTGACCAGCGCGATCGTCGGCAAGGGCCTCGGCGAGAGCGTAGCGATGATCACGGACGGGCGTTTCAGCGGCGCGACGCGCGGCCTGATGATCGGCCACGTTGCGCCGGAGGCCGCTGTCGGTGGTCCGATCGGGCTGGTGCGCGAAGGCGACACGGTCGTCATCGACATCGAGCAGCGACGCCTGGAGATCGAGATCGCCCAGAGTGAGTTCGATGCGCGCCGCACGTCGTGGAGGCCGCTGCCGCCGCGCTATACGAGCGGCGTGATGGCCAAGTATGCCTCGCTGGTGAGTCAGGCGGACGAGGGCGCGATCACGCGCCCGAAGTGGTGAGCGCCGCCCGGCGTACGCGGGATTGCGCCGCCGATGCGGCGATGCTATAATCACGTAACCGAATAGCGATCAATATATCCGATTATCGGACGAGTGATGAACCGACGACATGCCTTTGACATTCTGATGAAGCTGGACGACGAGATTGGTCGGGGCTGGTTTCGGCATGCGCGCGCCGCCGGGGCCGCCGACGACGTGCTGCGCGTCGTGATGGCCGACGGCATGTTCACCACCAAGATCGACGGCTGGGTTCACGCCGCAAACGTGACGACCAAGAGCATCATGCGCTTCGCCGGCGAGGGGGAGTTGCCGCAGCTGGATCTTGCCGACGTGACCGCATGGTCGGGCGGGAATGCGGCCTATCGGTACGGGCGCTGGCAGACGGATTTCCATTGGAAGATCGACACCCGCCTCTGGCAGTACGTGCTCTATCTGAAGTTCATGCGCGATGCCTATCGTGACGCAATCGACGCCTCCACAGAGCTGGGCGTGGCCGAGCGTGCCGATCTCCAGCGCGTGGTCACGGAGTTCTTCGATCAGGCGGAGATCGCGCTTGTCTATCGCTGGGAGGTGATCGAACGCTCGCGAGGCTTCGCTCTTCATCCCGATTCGACGGCGGGCGCGGCGACCCACGGCTACAGCTACGAGCAGCTGCGGCCGCTGCCGCTGCCGGCTTTCGCGGACCTCCCGCTCGATCTGGTGGCGGAGCGCGAGGGTGCCGCGCGCGAGGGAGACCGCGATCCCGTGCCGCCGTTTCCGCGTCTGGATGGATGCGTGGCAAAGGGCCTGGCCTCGGTCGCCCAGACATGGCTGGCATCCGCGCAACAGCGTGGCATCGCCGATCGATGGCTCAGCGTGAAGCTCGGCGACCGCATGGTGCCCACCCGCTTCAATGGATGGGAGGCCGGAGTCTCGCTGACGTTACCGCTGCTGATCTCGGCGCGAGGCGGGGATCCAGCGCGCGTCGAGGTGAATGGGGCGCCCGCGCGGCTGGGGGGCCTCGATCTCACCAACCAAGACGTGCGCTTCGGCCTCTGCCAAGCGGTCTTCCAGCAACGCCTGCGAGGCGGCAGCGAGGAACTCTTGGCACTGCTGGCCGCGTTACGCCAGGCGCTGATCGCGCACGCGAGCAGCGGTGCGCCGCTCGATGGCCTGCCGGCAATCGACCGGTCGCGCGTCGAGAGCCTCTTTGCGAGCGCCGCTACGGCAGCGCTGGCGGCGTTCGCAGGCGACCTCGACATCGACGAGGCGTGGCTCCCGGAGCTGGGAGGCCGGCCGATTCATCCGCGCTTCGCGCCGTACGATCCCGTCGAGCCGCTGCCATGGGAATCCCGCTCACCGGACTTGTATGCGCGGCGCATGGAACGCCTCGGCTACGTCATTTAACACTCACTTTCCGTGGAGGCACGAGACGCATGGGCACTCGTAACATCGATCGCCGGAGCTTTCTCAAGGAGACCGGCGCGGCGCTCGTCGCGGCCGGCGGCATCGCACCGCTGATCCTCGCGCCGGGCTCCGGCGCGCTGGCTGCCGGAGCCGAGATCCCGCTCGGCGTCATGGTTCCCTTGACGGGCGGAGGCGCGCCGTACGGGCCGAACATGCTCAAGGCTATCGAGCTCACCGCCAGCGCGATCAATAAGGCCGGTGGTCCGATGGGGCGTCCGATCAAGCTCTACAGCGAGGACAGCCAGACCAGTCCCGACGCGGCCGTGGCGATCGCTCAGAAGTTGATCAGTCTCAACCACGTCACCGCCATCATCGGAACGTGGTCGAGCGCGGTCACGCTTGCCGTTCTGCCCATCACCACGCAAGCCGGCGTGCTGGAGATGAACACTTCGGGCGCCCCCGACATCACCTCGCCGAAGTATCGCAAGCTGACGTTTCGCACGCAACCGACGGACAAGCCCTACGGCGTGGTCATGGCCCGCTTCGCGAAGCGGCGCGGATATCGCAAGGTCGCCGTGATGGCCCTGAACAATCCGGCCGCCTTGGCGATCCGCGACGCCTTCAACGCCGAATGGAGGCGCCTGGGCATGCCGCCGACACCCGACGCAGTGGTCTACAACCCGAAGGCGTCCTCATACGCCGGTGAGCTGCAGAAGGCCTTGCAGCCGAATCCCGATCTGATGGTGATCTGCGGCTATACGCCGGACGCCTCGATCATCGCCAAAGAGTGGTATGCCGCCAACGTGAAGACGCACGTCATGGGCCCGGGCTTCGCCTTCAACGCCTCATTCGTCAAGAACGTGGGCGAGAGCGTCAGCAACGGCTTCTTTGCCGTCGACGGACTACCGCTGATCAACGAGCCCGGCTACAAGGCCTTCGCCGGTGCGTTCCAGGCTGCGACCGGCGCGACGCTGGCAAGCAGCTTCTGGTCGGCGCAGGTTCACGACCAGATCAACCTCTTGGCCTTGGCGATGGAGGCCGCAAAGTCCACCGCCGCGGCTGAGGTCGCGGCGAAGATGCGCGATATCGCCAACCCGCCGGGCACGGAGGTCTACGA
>JAGWST010000281.1 GCA_028869325.1 bacterium
CCGACGGAGGGGGCCTCGAGCACCATCGCGCTCACCGTCCCGGCCAAGGACGCCGGCGGTTACGTCGTCAACAGCGGCACCTATAACAACCCGATCACGATCGCCGACAGCGACAGCACGCATACGTCGCTCGCGCTGAACGGCGCGCCCGGCAAACCGTCGGTCATCAGCCTGCAGCCGAGCGACGCCCTGCTCGTGAACTACGACGGCAAGAACTTCCCCGGCGCCACCTTCACCGCGAGCGCCAGCGGTGTCGCCGCGCAGAGCGTCACGAATGCGACGCTGACGCCGATCGGCGCGCTCGGAGCCAACCCCGCCTCGCTCAGCTTCACGGCCACGGGCGCCTCGGCGGCGCTGAGCGTGCAGGTCTCGCAGCCGAACTACTCCGGCACGGTGACCGTCGATCCGTCCACCTGCGGCAGGACCGTCTCGCTCGCCAACGCCTCCGGCGCCAGCCCGCTCACGCTCACCGTGACGCCCAACTCGCCGGTCTCGAATTGTCACCTGGTCGCCGCGGGCGGAAACGGCCAGAGCCTGCCGATTCCCGTGACGATCACCACGACCTCGATCGCGATCCAATAGCGCGAGCGTCCGCGCGCGCGATCGGCGGCGTCTTCCTCTCGAACACCAGCCACGAGAGAGGAAGAGATGATGTCGATCAACCCACGAGCACTCCAGGCCATCGGTTTTGCCGCTGCCTTCGCACTGGGGACCTTGGCGAGCGCCCCCGCGTTCGCGCGGGAGAAGGCCGCGCAGACGGCGTGCACACCGAGCGCGCAGCATGTCATGACGGTGCCGGACCCCATGCCCGAGGCCACCATCGATCCAGTCCTGTTGCGCATCGGACCCTAACGCGCGGTCAGCGGGAGGGCTCAGCGCGCGCGGCAAAGTGGCTCGCCATGGCGAACCACGATCCGCTCGAGAAGGCGCTCGGCGAGATCCTCAAGGGGATCCCGCCGTTGCCGCATACGCCGGCCGGGTCGAAGCCGGAGCGCCTTCCCAAGCCGCCGAAGCGGCGTAAGGGAGAGCCGGACGCCGCCATGGAGCCCGAGGCCTGGGACCGCTATCGCACCTGCGAACGCAAGAAGGCCTACCCTAACGAGACGGCGGCCCGCATGGACGCGCTGCGCCAACGGCGCAGACTCTTCGTCTACCGATGCCGCTTCTGCGAGCAGTACCACCTGACGAGCCAAGGCGGCGAGAGCTAGCGCCGGGGCATGAGTTCGGCATCGCGCGTCGCCGTCGCGGGCACGGCGCAGCGTCTGGGTTGGCTCTTCGCGCTCTTCTACGTCTTCTTGTGGGCCTCGGCGTTCGTGCCCAGCAAGATCTTGGCGGTCGAGGGACAGCCGCTCTGGATGCTGGTCGTGCGCTTCTTCATCGCCGGGCTCATCATGTGCGCGATCGTCGTGACGACGCGCCGCAGCTTTCCCGCGACTTCACGCGAGTGGTTGGAGCTGCTGGCGCTGGGGGCGCTAGCCAACGCGTTCTACCTGGGCCTCAGCTATCTCTCGTTTCGCCAGCTCTCGTCGGGAGTGGGAGCGATCCTTGCCAGCACCAATCCGCTAATCCTCGCGCTCTTGGCCCCGCGCTTCCTGGGCGAGGCGCTCAACGCGCGCAAGGTGCTGGGCTTGCTGTTGGGCTTCGCCGGCGTGCTGGCCATCATGATCGAGCGTGCCGGCACGGGAACGGCGCGTCCCCAAGACGTCGCGATGAACGTGGCCGGCGTGCTCTGCGCCGTGATCTCGACCATTCTCTTCAAGCGCATTCAACGCCGCCACGATCTGCTGGTTCTCAATGCCGTGCAGCTGGTAGGCGCGGCGGTGATCCTGATCCCGTTCGCGCTGCTGCTGGAGGGCGGCTTCCTGCCCGTGGCAACACCCGAGCTGATCGCCTCACTGACCTATCTGGTGATCGTCCTGAGCGTCGGCGCCTCGCTGCTCTGGTTCTGGATGCTGCGCCACGGTGAGGCGAGTCGCGTCAGCGCCTTCTACTTTCTCACGCCCGTCTTCGGTCTGGCGCTCGGCTGGCTGCTGCTCCACGAGCACGTCGGCCCACGCGATCTGCTGGGCCTGGCCGCCATCGCAGCGGGCATCTCTCTCGTCCAGCGCTCCTGAGATGGTAGGCGGTAGCCCGGCTAAGAGGCGGCGTCGCGGCCGCGCCGGGCGTCACGCGGATGGAGCAGCGTGCGCAGCGCGATGAAGAGCGTCAGCACGATCGTGAGGAAGAGCACGGCGGCGCCAGCCGACGCCGTGAGCCCCTGCTGCACGAAGAGATCGTAGATCTTCACCGGCGCCGTCATCGGATAGTACGCTAAGATGATCACGGCCCCGAACTCGCTGAGCGCACGCGCGCCGGACATCAGCAGGCCCGCGCCGATGCCGCGCCGCGCCAATGGCAGCGTCACGCGCCAGAACGTGCGCCACTGGCCGGATCCAAGCGTCCGCGATACCGCCTCCAGGCTCTCCTCGACTCCCTCAAAGGCGATGCGCGCTGCTCCCACCGTGTACGGCAGGCTCACGTAGAGCATCGCCACGATCACGCCGGCTGCCGTGCCCCAGAAGCGCAATCCGGTGGTCGCCTCGACGGCGTGGCCGACCACGCCCGTTCGTCCGAAGACGAAGAGCAACGCGATGCCGACGACGGTGTGCGGCACGGCGAGGGGCAGGTCGACGATCGCCGCGACGATGCCTTTGGCCGGGATCGCGTCGCGCGCCAGCAGATGCGCGAGTGGCACCCCCAGCAGGCCGGCCAGCGCGGCCGTGGCGATCGCGGCCAGCAGACTCAGAACGATCGCCGCTCGGACGCTCCGATCGGCCGCGATCGTCGCGAGATCGCCGGGCGTCTGCGTGGCGTAGAGCGCCAGCAACGGCACCACGACGAAGGCCAGTGCGGCGCCTGCCGCGATCCAGAACGCTCTCGCCAGGCTCCGCGACGCGGTCATCAGCTACTCGGCCAGCTCCGCACCAGCGGCCTGAGCCGCGATGGCACGTTGCTCATGCCCCGCGCTAGGCCGGGAGCGGCCGGCGTAAAACCGGCCTTCTCCAGGATACGCCGCCCGGCGGGGCTCAGCAGCATCGCGATGTAGGCTCGTGCCGCCTCCGCGTGCGCGGCATTGGACGGGATCGTGACGGCGTAGACGATCGGCTTGCCGTTGATGGCGCCATTGGCCGTGGTGACGCTGGAGCCGCGGTAGAACGATGCGTAGCGCGCGTCGCCCAGAGCCACCTGCGGCGGAAGGCGCAGGTAGTCGAGATGGAGCCGCAGCGCCTCTGAGCGATAGATGGCCAGGTAGTCGATCTGCCCCGACTGCAGCGCCGGCAGCAGCTCCGTCTCGGTGTCGCGCACGTTGCCGGCCGGCGCATTCGCGAGCACGCTCCGTGCGAGCCCCGGCCGGTGGTAGTAGCGCTCCGCCAGCTCCAGCATCAGCAGCGTCTGATAGCCGGAGGGGTCGGTATCGGGATTCGAGCGGCCGATGGCTACGCCCGGACGTGCCAAGACCTGGTACCAGTTGCCGGCGCCGATCTCGCCGGCATACTTGCTGCTGGGCGTGTAGACGAAGGTCATCTCGTTGGTGGCGAAGCCGATGTACCAGTCGGCGTAGCCCGCCGCACCGGACTTGGGCTTCGCGTACATGTACTTCGGTATCACGTTCGCATCTGCGGTCGCGACGACGTCGGCGATCTCGTGAAGCTCCGTCACGTGCTTGACCATTTTGACGCTGCCTCCGAACTGAGGCTGAACCGTCACGTTCGGATGGCTGGCTTCAAAGGCTCGGTCGAGCGCCGTGAACGCCGCCGCCAGGGTGCCGGCGGCGAAGACCGTGAGCGTTACCGGCGCCGCGCCGGCGTCGGCCGGAGTCCCCGCGCGCGACGACACCGGTGCGAGTGCTAGCACCACCGCCAGCACGCCGGCGATGCGGAGCGAGCCGATTCCTGCTCTTTGCATGACCACCCTTTCCGTTCACTTCTCTACGATGGTGCCGGACTACGCGGCGCTCTCGGCCCTCGTCACGGCGGTGCGATGCAAGAGGCGACGCAGCGTCTCGAGCGCCAGCAGCGTCAGCGCCAGCGCCAGCAACGTGCCCCCCAATAGCCCCCACTGCGCCGCGCAGTACGCGAACCCTGCCGCAAACGCGATCAGCCCCAGACACGCCGGCGCGAAGCCCGCCAGCAACGCGCGCACGGTCCTTGAGCGCAATTAGGACGAGCGTGGGGCCCGTGGTAAACGGCAGACCCAACACCAGCCCCGCGAAAGAGGCGCCGAAACGCTTGGCGAGCAGGGGAACTCCCGCGACCAGCAGAGCGACGATCGCAACCTTGAGCAGGAGGAGCAGGCCGCTACCTCCCCATCGTGTAGAACTCGGCGTTCGGC
>JAGWST010000282.1 GCA_028869325.1 bacterium
GGCGACGCCGCCGAACGCGGTGGTGGTCGCACCGTGGCTCGACGCCACGCCGCTGGGATACGCGGCCTACGTCGAGCGCAGCATGGGCGGCCGCGTCATCGTCTCCGCCTGGCCGAAGGAGGTCGCCGCCGAGATCCCCGCGTGGCGAGAGCATCACCCCGTCTACGTCGCCATGCGGGGCGTGCCCGACCTCGGCCGCTTGAAGCTGCACCGTACGTCCCGATCCTACGGGCCGATCGACGTCTACGAGGTTGCGCCGTGAGCCCGCGCCGCGAGCCGTGGATCGCGGCCTCGATCGCCTTCGTGCTCTTTGCGCTGAGCGCGCACGGCCGCCATACGCCGTACGACAACTACGTGCGCTTGGCATACGCGCTCTTGCACGGTCACGTGTGGATCGACTGGCCGGGCGCGTGGATCGACGCGCTGCGCTACAACGGCGCCTACTACGTGATCGAGGCGCCGTTCCCGGCGCTGTTGCTGCTGCCGGCGGTGGCCGTCTTTGGGCTGGCCACGAATCAGACCACGCTCTCGCTGCTGCTGGGCGCGGCCGCGGTAGGCGCGGCGGCCGCGCTGCTGCAACGCCTGGAGGTCCCGCGCGCCGCACGCTGGTGGTTGTTGGCGTTCTACGTGGCGGGCACCGATCTCTGGTGGTGCAGCCAGCTTGGCGACGTGTGGATGATCGCCCATGCCGCCGCGGTCTGCTGCACCACCTTCGCCCTGTTGGAGCTGGCCGGCGCGCGACGCGGCTGGCTCGTCGCCGCGCTGGGCGCATGCGCGGCGCTCTCGCGCTTCTCGTTGGTGCTGGCGCTGCCACTCTACGCGCTGGCGCTGCTGCGCGCGCGACAGCGCCGCCGCGCGTGGCTGGGCTTCGCCGTGGCGCTGCTGCCGTTCGCCGCCTTCTGGCTGTGGTACGATCAGGCGCGCTGGGGGACGTTCGCCGACATCGGATACGTCACGTGGTTCCACCAGGATCAAGCCGGCTCACCCACCGGTTCGCCCCTTGCGCTGCGCTATCTAGGTTACGAGCTGCACTCGTTCTTCGTTCAGATGCCGGCGTTGAGCGCACGCTTTCCATTCGTGATCCCCAGCCTCTCCGGCGTGGCTCTGACGTGGACGAGCCCGGCGCTGATCTTCGCTTTTTGGGCGCGGCGGCCGCGCGCGGAGGTGCTCTGGCTGTGGGCGGTGACGCTGCTGGTTGCCGGCCCCTCGATGCTCTACTACGTCAACGGCTTCGCGCAGTACGGGATGCGCCATGCGCTCGACTTCGAGCCGTATCTCTTCGCGTTGATGGCGCTTGCGGCACGCCGCGGCCTGCCGCTCTGGGCACGGCTGCTCATCGCCTGGTCGTGCGCCGCGGGCCTCTACGGGATCTGGTATTGGAACGCGATCGTGCGCCACGGAGCGTGAGGTACGAAGCTCGCGCCGCGCCTACTTCGCGTGCCCACCGGCCCACGCGTGCTTGGCTTGCAAGAACCATCCCGCGTCGACGCAGAGCGGCGGCTCCACGAACGAGAGCGCGCCGCCCGCGTCGCCTCCCATGCGGTCCTTTGCCAAGGCCACGGCGTACGTGAACTCCAATACGTCGCCCTCGCTCTGCGGCACCAGCGAGGAGGCGGAGCGCGCGAGCAGCGACGCTGCGCGCGGCGACGCCGGATCGACGACGCCGTAGACGATCGCGAGGACCTGCGCCAACGCATCCGGGTAGAGCCGCGCGAGGTCGGGCGCCGGCCCGCGCCCCGAGATGCCGACGTAAGGACGGAAGGCCTGCGTGCGCTCGTCCCAGAGCGAGATCTGCATGCCGCGCAGCGTGGCCGCCGCGTCGGCGCGCAGCGTCTGCGCCAGCGCCGTGTCGTGGTAGGCCCGCTCCATCAGCGCCGCGCCATCGAGCATTCCGCGGTAGACTTGCTCGTTGTCGATCGCGTACTCGATGGCGTGCTGCGGCCGCGACCACGTCAGGCCGTTGGGCTGCTGCGTCGCGACCGCCGAGAGCGCGATCGTTCGCATGGCGTCACGATGCTCCGCGATGAACATGCGCAGGGCGGGGTCGTCCGTCTGGTAGGCGGCAAGGGCCAGGCTCATGAAGGTGGCGCCGTAGGCGTCGGTGGAGTCGGGGCGTCCCCTGCTGCGCAGGCCGCCTCCGGTCAGCACCGTCGCGTCATCCGGGACGCCGTCGACTCCGCTCCCGGAGCCGTGCGCGTGGGCTACGTACCAGGCCATCCAGTCCCGGACCACATCGAGGTGCAGCCCGACCGCCGCCAGTCCAGAGGCGGTGATGTTGCCGAAGTAGCCGCTGACGGTCTTCCCGCGCGGATGAACGGTGAGCGCTCCGCCCTCGGCGCGGCAGGAGTCCGCGATCCAGTCGGCCGCGCGATGCTCCGCTTCGGCCGGCGCCGCCGCAGGCGCTGGGGGCGCCAAGGGTGCCGCGCCAGCGGCTGCCTCGGCCGCGAACGGGGAGAGAAGCCAGAGCGCCGTCGCCAGCAGCGGGGAGCGAGTCCACGACATTCGGGCGTCCTTTGGCCCACCGCGGGTCCCGCCCCTGGCCGGTGCGGCCCGGCTCTCAACTCCGGTGAATAACCATCCGAAGGTCCTAACACAAGAGACTTCGAACACACGCCTTTCGTTGTCTCCGGTTCGTTGCCCCCACGAACCGCGCTGTATTGGCTCGTTGGCCCTTTCATATCGTGGAGGCTCGTCGCCCCGTGAACGCCGAATTGCAGTCCCCTATCCGGCCGCCGCGACCAACCCGTCCCCATCGGTCGCATCGCACGCTTCGAGTTACTGCGGCCGGGTGGCTTCTTAGCCTCCTGACCCTGCTGATCGGCGTGCTGGTCACGTACCTTGCGCTGCGGCTCTACTGGCCGCCGTTGCTGCAAGACGTCGTCAGACTTCTGGCGGGGAACAGCTCGATGGCGCCGCCCATCGCGGACTCGTTCATCGACATCGCGGCCAACGTCCCGGTGCCCCAGTTGCCCGCGCTCTCGGTGGCGGGCTCGCTCTGGGTGGCCGCCGTCTGCGCGCTGCTGATCGTGCTAGGGGCGCTGTTTTCGAACCGCCGCTCTCCCTTCTACTACTGGCTGGGCGCCAATCTGATCGTGCTGCTGCTGGCCGCGCTCTACGCGTTCTTCTTCGGCCGCATGGCGTACGATGGAGGCAGCTTCATGCTGCTGGTCGAGCGCACCAGCCTGCTGATGATCATCTGCGGCCCGATCTTCGCCGCCGTCGTCTCCGCGCTCTTGCCCTTCTCACTGCCGGAGCGGCTGGCCATGCTGGTGCTGGTGGTCGTTCTCGACGCCGCCTTCGCTCTGGTGCGCATCGCGGCGTTCGCGTTGCTCGTCGCCCGGTTCGGAGCGATCGTCGAGGCGAATCTGTACATGTTCCTGGGGCCGCTGATGGATGCGGCCTACTTCATCGGCATCTACTCCGTCGTCGTCGTCTCGCTCGGCCGGCGCTTGAATGCCAACGTGGAGGCCTGGGAATGGTTGTAGTCGTCTTACAGGCTTGGCTCGCGTTCGTCGTTGCGGTGATGGTGGTCTACACGATCCGGCACTGGATCTTCACGTTCTCGCGAGTCAATGGCCGGCAGCGCGTCTCCTTCGGCGATGCCTACGAGGAGGATCTGCCGCTGCTCTCCGTGCTGGTACCGATGCACGACGAGCAGGCCGTCGCCGCGCAATGCTTGGATGCCATCCTCGCCAGCGACTATCCCGCCTCGAAGCTGGAGATCCTGCCCATCGACGACCACTCGAAGGACGAGACGCGGGCCATCCTCACCCGCTACGCGGCGCAGGACGCGCGCATCCGCCCGGTGACCATCGAAGACGCCGAGCGCGGCAAGGCGAACGCGCTGAACGTGGCGCTGCGCGAGGCGCGCGCCGATATCGTGCTGGTCTTCGACGCCGACTACACGCCCGGTAAGGGCCTGCTGCGCGCGCTGGCCAAGGCCTTCATCGACCCCGAGATCGGCGCCGTCATGGGGCGCGTCGTGCCGCGCAACACCAGTCGCAACATGCTGACGCGGCTGCTCTCGATGGAGCGCGCCGGCGGCTACCAGGTCGATCAGCAGGCACGCTACAACTTCAACCTGCTGCCGCAGTACGGCGGAACCGTGGGCGGCTTCCGCCGGCAGTTGCTCGAGGAGATCGGCGGCTTCGATCCGCGCGGCTTGGCTGAGGACAC
>JAGWST010000283.1 GCA_028869325.1 bacterium
ACCTCGGCGCGCACGGCGTCCGGGTAACGTTGTACGGCACGCCCCACGCAGAAGAAGGTGGCCACGGCGCCGTGCGCGTGCAGCCAGCCGACGATCTCGCCGGTGTACGGCGGGTTGGGCCCGTCGTCGAATGTGAGCGCTACCACCTTCTGCCGTTCGGGCTCGCTGGTCACCGCGCGCCCGAAGACGCCGAAGCTCGGTGTCTCCGAAGCCAGCCAGAAGCCATAGATGAAGATGGCCAGGACGATTCCGACGAGGATCGCTCGCAGGGCGTCCTGACCGTGCTCTTTGGACACGACAGGCATTGGTACGCCTTCGCGCCCAGCCTCCCTTGTATCGCCGCGTGTGTTACGGGACGACCGAGGCGGCGATGCGCTCCAGCTCGCGCAAGGGAAGGTCGCCGACCAGGGTCAGGTTGAGGTTGCGCTCGCGCCAGGCGAGCAAGACGTTGGGCTCATCCTCCACGTACTTCGCGCCATGTCCCTGCACCGTTGCGTCCCGTGCTTGCAGCCCCGCGAAGTTGGCGCCGCCTTGCGGATTTGCGTTCTCGAAGAGCGAGAGGCTGCGCAGGCCGTCCGAGTAGAGCAGATGCAAGCTGCGGACGCCCTTGATGGTGGTGACGTCGCCGCTTACGAGCGCGAATCCCTCGGGCAAATAGCGTGGTCCCGAGGCGCTGAAGCCCGCCTCGCGGAGCACGTGCTCGACGTTGCTCGACGGCGCGCCGAAGCTGCGCCCCTGCACCGTCTTGAAGCCGAGGGGCACCGCCGGTTGAAAGAGCGCGTCGGGGACGCTGCGGTAGGCGAGTTGCTGGTAGCGTGAGCTGAATGCGACCGAGCCGTTGGCGTAGTAGCGCTCCTTGGCCAACATCAGCGAGGTCCGCGCATCGATCCAGATGCGCTGCAGGCGTGCGCCCGTGTAGCGATTGACCAACGAGAGCGTGTGAGCGTGACGACCCGCAACCTCGTCGTCGGCGCCGGGAACCGCACGGTAGTTCGTCGTCAGGAGGCCGAAGTTGGAGGCGTCGGCGATGTCGTCTTCGTCGGCGGTGGGGTAGTGCGAGATCGTGACCGTCTCCGCGTGCATGTCGAAGGCGTAGCTCGTCGAGCCGCGCTCGATCACATAGTTGCCGTAGACGGGCGAGGGCGCGATATACCAGGTCCGCGTGAGATCCGGCGCGCGGTGGTCGACGGCCATCTCCAGCGCGCGCGTGCCGTCGGCTCCCCAGGCGATGGTCGAGATCCGGCCGACGTAGGAGAGCCGCCGCGGTGCCTGCACGGCGTCCGAGAGCATGCGCGCGGCGGCCGGATCGGTCGTGGGCTCCACGAATGGGACGCCGCCGCCGGGAGCCCGAGTGGGGATGGGCGTCGCGCCCGGAGCGCGCGCGAGCGAGACCGCAAAGGCCGCCGCGAAGATCAGGAGTGGAAGTGAGACGGCGCGCAGGAGCCGCACGGCCCCTACGAGCCCGATCCGGCGCGGCTCAGCAGCGGAGCCATCTCGCCGAGATAGGCGTCGCTCGCGTTGACGAAGGCAGGATCGATGTGTGGCCGCTTCGCCGCCGCGCCGTCCAGGAAGGCGATGGGGCCGCTGCGCTCGCCGGGGATCGAGAGCGCCCGCACGGCGTGAGCCTGCAAGTAGTAGCTCGCGTCGATGGAGGCCGTCTCGGGGGCGCTAGGGCGCAGGGCGTTACCGGTCAGCCAGATCGCGAGGGCCAGAACCGCGGCCGCGGGGATCGCCCAGGCGGCGCGCCGTGCGCCGAGCCAGAGCGCGATACCCGCCGGCTTCGGCTCCTGGCGCGTTGCCATGCGGATGCGCGCCACCACCTCGCTAGGCAACTCCCGCGTCTGATCCTGCGCGGCACGCCGTAGCGCCTCGCCCAGCTCGAGTTCGGCGCGGTACTCCGCACGGCAGGAGTCGCAGCTCTCCAGATGCGTGAAGACCGCGGCGTCGGTCTCGGCGTCGAGCTCGCCGCGCAGATAGTCGATCAGGGTCGGGGTGTCGTAGTGGCCTTCCATCATGGTATCTTCTTCGGTTTATCGGTTCTCGTGATGCTGAGCTCTCAGGACCAGCCGCCGGAGTTGATTGCGCGCGCGGTGGAGGCGCGAGCGGACGGTACCAATGGAGCAGCCGGCGATCTGGGCGATCTCTTGGTAGCTCAATTCCTCGATATCGGCCAGAAGCACGACTTGGCGCTGATCCGGCGACAATTGCGAGAGGGCAACCGAGAGTGGCTCGCTCAACTGCCCCTCGACGTAGGTTCCAATCGGGTCGACGGCTAGCGGCCGCCCGCCGCCGTACTCCTGCGGTGCATTGTCCTCCGGCAGCTCCTGGTGGAAGACCCCCTTGCGACGCCGCAGCTCGTCGCGATACAGGTTGGTGATGATGCGGTAGAGCCAGGAGAGGAACGAGGTGCCGGGCTGAAATGATCGCCAAGCGCGAAACACCCGGATGAATGCATCTTGCGTGAGGTCTCGCGCATCCGGCTCATTCCCGGTCAGGCGGTACGCGAAGTTGTACGCCGCACGCCCGTATTCGGTCATCGCCCGCTCCAGGAAGGCCCGCTGCTCCTCGGTGGCCGGCTCGAGCGGTTTACGCGTTCGAGTGGTCACGCGCGCGGCGGCGCCCCCATCTGCTCTCCTCCGTCATCTTCTATACGAATCTCTGCCCGCGGGCAGTTCCCTTTGTTCTCAGATTTTTCTCAGGTTTCGTTCAAAATACCGAACGACTTTCCGCATCCAATCAGGTCAGCAGATCGTCTTTAGGGGATGCCGGAGGACCCCGCCTTGGCCCCGCGAAGGGGGTCCGCCCCCGGCCGCCACCACGGCCCGAGCCGCCCTGACCAACGAGGAGAGAGCCCGTGATCGCCCAGCGCATGCAAACGGAGACGAATGACGCCGTCAATCTCATCGTCTCGCTGCTCGTGCGCTACCCGGAGATCTCGAGCGTCCACTCCAACCCCGCCGACGAGACGATCCGGCTCACCTTCGCCTTCTCGGTCGCCTTCGCCAAAGATGAGGCGCGTCATCTGGTCGACGAGGTCGTCGAGCACGCCGGCGCATACCACCACGTCGCCGGCTCGGCCCCGCTGGTCCTGGGCGCCGACTGCGAAGTAGACCAGGGTGCAAGCTTCCTCCACGTCGATCGCGACCTCAAGAGCATCACCAAAGACGAGATCTCGCTGGTCGTCGAGCTCCTTACCCAGCGCTTCGGCGCCCAGTTGGTGAGCAACCCGGTGCCCGAGGAGTCCAGCGAGGAGGATGTCTCGGCGCAGGAGGAGATGGTCAACGTCGCTATCGACTCCATGCGCGAAGGCGGCTCGCAGAAGAGCCTGGTCGGCTTCCGCGAGGAGCGCCGTGTGTTGATCTACTTTAAAAAGGCGGCCAAGAAGAAGAAGGCGGCCAAGAAATAGCTCACCCCCGGGCGGGCGTGGTCGACTCCTCGATCCATGTCAGGTAGGGTGCGCTTCCGGCGGCGAGCGCCACGGCCACGATCTCTGGGGTCTCGTATGGATGCAGCGCGACGATCGCCGCCTCGACCTGGGCGTAGAGCGCGTCGCGTGTCTTGATCGCGCAGAGCCACTCGCTTGCCGACTCGATGCCGTCCCGCCAGCGATAGCTGCTGGAGATGGGGCCACTGATCTGCGCGCAGGCCGCCAGGCGGCGCTCGAGCAGCGTCTGAGCGATGCGCTCGGCATCCTCGCGCCGCTCCGTGGTGGTGGTCACCTGAATGTACCGCTCCATGGAGCGGTCATTTCAGCGGCCCGCCCGCACCTCTCCCGCATGCGGCTCGTAGAGGACACGGATGGCCGCAGGGCCGAAAGGGCGCGCCGCACCCTCGCACGCGGCGGTGTTTAGGAAGAAGGCTCCCATCCAGTCGTTCAATCTCTTGCTCGTCGGCGACGTCGTCGGCTCGCCCGGGCGAGAAACGCTCAAACGGTGTCTCCCAGAGTTACGTGAGCGCTTCGAGATCCATGCTTGCATCGCGAACGGTGAAAATATCGCCGGCGGATTCGGTCTCACCGTCTCCACGGTCGAAGAGGCCTTTGCAAGCGGCGTAGATTTCCTGACGTCGGGGAACCACGTCTGGGACAAGCGCGACTACCGCGATCAGCTCGCCGGCTCCGAGCGCATCATCCGCCCGGCGAACTACCCCGAAGGTGCCCCCGGAAACGGCTATGGGATCATCGAGGCGCACGGGCGACGCGTGGCCGTGGTCAACGTGATGGGGCGTGTCTTTATGCCGGACACCGACGATCCGTTTCGCATCGCGCGGCGCCTGGTCGAAGATCTTCGCCAGACCACGCCGATCATCGTCGTCGACGTCCACGCTGAGGCCACCAGCGAGAAGGTAGCGCTCGCCTTCCATCTGGACGGTCTCGCCAGCGCGGTCTTCGGCACGCATACGCACGTGCAGACCGCCGATGAGCGCATCTTGGACGGAGGCACGGCCTTCATCACCGACGTCGGCATGTCGGGGCCCAGCGACTCGGTGATCGGGATGGATAAGAAGATCGTGTTGGAGCGCTTCCTGATGGGAACCGGCGAGCGCTTTGCCGTCGCCAAGACCTCCCCGCGCCAGTTCTGCGCGCTGGTGGTCAACCTCGACCCGGAGAGCGGCCGCGCCGTGGGCCTGCACCGCGTCTTTCAACGCTACGAATAGGAGCGCGCCGCGAGGTGATCGTCGACTTCCACACGCACACGCTTTGCAGCGACGGTACGCAGACGCCGGACGAGCTGCTGCGCCGCCTGGACGAACGCGGGGTGCAGCGCTTCGCCATCACCGACCACGATGCGCTGGATGCCTACGCCGCGCTGGACCTGACGGCGCTACGCGACCGCGTGGTGACCGGCGTAGAGATCAACACGACCTACCGGCACAACGAGGTGCACATCCTGGGCTACGGCTTTCCGGTCGACTCGCCGGTGCTCCGCCCGGTGTTGGCCAACAACGCCTTCGAGCGCGAGCAACGGGTGCTGGAGATGATCGAGCGCCTGACCGCCGCCGGCTATCGGGTCACGATGGAGGAGGTGCGAGCCGAGAGCGCGCCGGGGAGCCCGCTGGGCCGCCCTCACGTGGCCCGCGCGTTGCTGCGTCAGGGCTTCGTCGACTCGATCGACGGCGCGTTTCGGAGCCTGCTCCGGCGCGGGGGCCCCGGCTACGTCCCTTCGACCTACATGCACCCGCACGAGGCCGTGCGCCTGGTGCGCGAGAGCGGCGGCGTGGCGGTCTTGGCGCACCCCGGCCGGCTGGACGACTACGGCATCATCGAGGATCTGGCGGGCGTCGGTCTGCAGGGCCTGGAGGTCTTCTACCCCAAGCACGATCCCAACGAGCGGGCGCACTTCCGCTCGCTCGCGCAGCGCTTCGACTTGGTGATGACGGGCGGATCGGATTTCCACGATCCCGGCTACAACCAGAACGGTGTCGGAATGGAGGTCGATCCGAGCGATCTGGCGGGCTTCTTCGCCCTGCTGGAGCGATGACTACGCGCGCTGCGCGGAGAGATCGCCGGCCGCGCGCTCGATCGCTGCCATGCGCGCGCGCTGCGCGTCGATCAGTGCCTCATCTTTGATGTAGGCGTGATTCACGCGAACGTTCTCGAAGGCGCCCGTGATCGCGGCACGCGCGAAGGTCTGGGCGCAGCGAACGTCGCTCTGGGCGTGCGGTGTACCGGCTTGGGCCATCTCGCCGGCGAGGCGCAGGATCTCCAGCGCCGTCTGCGCGTTGCGCAGCGGTGCCTCCGCGGCCTCCGCAAGGGCGCATTGAAGGCTCGCCGCGCGCGTCTGGCGCTCGGCATCGCTGGTGCGCGGAAGCCGCTGCGCGGCGACGACGGCGGCGTAGGCCTCCTCGTCGGCCTTGCGGCCGGTCAGCGAGACCGCGCGCAGCTCGTCGGCGCGGGCCACGAGCGCGGCGACCCGTTCGTGACGCTCGGCGAGCTTGGGCGAGGCCAGCGTCAGGCGCCCCACCATCGCCACCAGCGCCGCAGCCAAGGCGCCGACTAGGCTCGCAGCGCTCCCGCCGCCCGGTGTCGAGTCGTCCGAAGCCAGGCGGTCGAGATAACTCTCCAGCGATTCGTGATCCATGGCGGGGCGCGATTCCGCGCCGCGCGCGCGGGCCCTCCAATTGCCCCGGCTCCGGGGCCTGGGAGGAGGAGGGCGGCAGGCAAAGAAGGGCGAGGCTTCCCGCATGTCGGCGGCCAGCCGCTGCGGGCGTTCTGTGTCTCGACGTATGAGGAGCTGGTGTGCAAAAGGTTGCTGAGTTCAAGGGGGACGTGAAGGACCGGTCGTTGGCCGAGATGGGGCGCTCGCGCATCGAGTGGGCCGCCTCGTTCATGCCCGTCCTCGCGCAGATCAAGGAGCGCTTCGCCAAGGAGCGGCCGCTGCAGGGCGTCCGCATTGGTGCCTGCCTGCACGTCACCACCGAGACGGCGAATCTGATGCTGGCGCTCAAGGCCGGCGGTGCCGAGATCGCGCTCTGCGCCTCGAACCCGCTCTCGACGCAGGACGACGTCGCCGCGGCGCTGGCAGCCGGCTACGAGATCCCGACGTACGCGATCAAGGGCGAGGACAACGCGCGCTACTACAGCCACATCGAGGCGGTGATCGCCACCAAGCCGACCATGACGATGGACGACGGCTGCGACTTGGTGAACACGCTCTACGCCAAGCACAAGGATCTGCTGGCTGGGGTCATCGGAGGCTGCGAGGAGACGACCACCGGCGTCATCCGCCTCAAGGCGATGGAGAGGGACGGCGTGCTGCCGTTCGCCGTCGTCGCCGTCAACGACGCGCTGACCAAGCACATGTTCGACAATCGCTACGGCACCGGTCAGTCGACGCTCGACGGCATCATCCGCGCCACCAACGTGCTGCTTGCCGGCCGTACCTTGGTGGTTGCCGGCTACGGCTGGTGCGGTCGCGGCGTCGCCACGCGCGCCAAGGGGATGGGGGCGCACGTCATCGTCACCGAGATCGACCCGCTCAAGGCGCTCGAGGCGGTGATGGACGGCTTCATGGTCATGCCGATGGAGCAGGCCGCACCGCTGGGCGACCTCTTCATCACGCTGACCGGCAACCTGCACGTCGTCAACGCGTCGCACGCCGCCAAGATGAAGGACGGCGCGATTATCTGCAACTCGGGGCACTTCAACGACGAGATCGACATCCCGTCGATCGAGCGTCTGGCGAAAGCCAAGGCTCAGCCGCGCCAGTTCGTCGACCAGTACACCTTGGCCGACGGCCGGAAGATCTGCATATTGGGCGAGGGACGCCTGATCAACCTCGCCGCCGCCGAGGGCCATCCCGCCGCGGTGATGGATATGTCGTTCGCCAATCAGGCTCTGGCCGCCGCGTGGATGGCAAAGAGCCACGCCACGCTGGAGAGGCGCGTCTACAGCGTGCCCGAGGAGATCGACCAAGAGGTCGCGCGGCTCAAGCTGGAGTCGATGAAGGTCGCGATCGACACGCTGACTCCCGCGCAGGTAAAGTATCTCGCCTCTTGGTCCGAAGGAACATGAGGCGCGCCCTAGCATAGGCGGCAAGAGCTATAGAACTCGCGAAGCTCTACGTTGAAAAATAGGCTTCCTCACTCACACAGGAGCCCGTTCAAATGGCCTA
>JAGWST010000284.1 GCA_028869325.1 bacterium
CTGGTCGACGTGGTCGTCTTTCTGCCGATCGCATTTCTTCCGGGCGTCGTCGGAAAGTTCTTGGTGGAGTTCGGTCTCTGCGTCGTGGTTGCGACGCTGACCTCGCTGTGGACGTCGTTCACCGTCACGCCGACGCTCGCCGGGCGCTGGTCGCTGCACAGCAAGTGGAGGCCGTGGGCCCCCATACGGCTCTTCGAGCGCGGCTTCGAGCGCGCGCGCCTGTGGTATGCCGAGAGGCTGCTGCCGAGCGGCTTGAAGTATCCGTGGCTGGTGATCGGCGTCTCCGCGGTCTCGCTGGTCGCCGCGCTCGCGTTGATCCCGCTCGGAGTCGTGGGCTTCGAGTTCATCCCGCCGCAGGACCGCGGCGAGATCTACGTCCAGATGACCTATCCGACGGGGACGCCGCTGGCTGCCACCGATGCGGCCGTGCGGCGTCTGGGCGAGCTCGTCAACACGATTCCCGACGTTGACGTCGCCACCGAGACCGCGGGCGCCTACTCCTCGCCGTTCGGCGGCTTCATCCAGCAGGGCGCCGTCGGGCAGATTCACGTCTTCCTCAAAGATGCGCGCGAGCACGACACCAACTACTGGGTGCAATGGCTGCGCCGGCGAGCTCCGGCACAGGCAAAGGGCGCGGAGGTGGTGGTGATCCCGGCCAGCAGCTCCGGCGGCGGCAACGCACAGCCGTTGGATTATCTGGTCACCAGCTTGCAAGGCGAGCCGGCGGAGTACGCCGCCAAAGTCGAGCAGGCCCTGAAAGAGACGCCTGGCTCGGTCAACGTGACCAGCTCCGCCGAGACGCTCTCGCCGCAGGTCGAGGTCGTCTTCGATCGGCGCGCCGCGCAGGCGCTGGACGTGAGCATCGGCACCGCCTCGCAGGCCATCCGCGCCGCCTTCGGCGGCACGCTTGCAACGCAGTTCGAGTCGCCCCAGGGCCTCAAGAACGTGCAGGTCATCTATCCGATCTCCAATCAGACCAGCCTGCAAGAGGTCCTGGCGATCCCGATCAGGGCGACCAACGGCACCATCGTCCACGTCGGCGACGTCGCGCGCTTGAGCTGGGCGCCCGCACCGCCGGTTATCACGCGCGTGAACCGCCAGTCCGTCATCCATATTACCGGCAACGTCGCGCCGGGCGTCGCGCAGTCCAACGTCGAGAAGACGTTCAGGCAACGGCTGGCCGATCTGCAACTGCCGGCGTACGTCTCGGTGCACGCCAACCCCAACGGCAACCAGCAGAACACCCGGGATACCGTGGTCGGCCTGGGCGCGGCGCTCGTCCTCTCGTTCGTCTTGGTCTATCTGCTCATGACGGCCCTCTACAACGGCTACGTCACGCCCTTCATTATCATGTTCTCCGTGCCGGTGGCCACGGTGGGCGCGCTCGGCGCGCTGGCGTTGACCCGGCAGACGCTGAACCTCTTCTCGCTGATCGGCACGATCATGCTGGTGGGCCTGGTCACGAAGAACGGTATCCTCTTAGTCGATTTCGCGAACACGCTGCGCGAGCGCGGTTACCAGAAAGTCGCCGCGATCATGGAGAGCGGACGCATTCGCTTCCGGCCGATCGTGATGACGACGGTCTCGATGATCGCCGGCATGACGCCGCTGGCGCTGGCCCTCGTCCCGGGCATGGAGACGCGCCAGGGGCTGGGCGTGGTGGTGATCGGCGGTCTGGCCAGCTCGCTGCTGCTGACGCTGGTGTTGGTGCCCGTGGTCTATGTCTGGCTCGCGCCGGAGCGATACGACGCGGGCCGTGGCCTCGAAGCGGAGGAGCGCGCGGGCGAACTCTACCTGGAGCGGGGCGGACGCAGGGTGCCGCTTCCCACGGATTAGTGGGCGCTACAGGCCGTTAGTAAGAGGTGCCGCCCAGGGGCGCCGGCAGCCACAACGGGTGCGCGATCGTGAGCGTTCCCCACAGCAAGAGCAGTGCGCCCGCAAACGGCACCAGGCGCTTGCCGTGCGCGCCGGCCTTTTCGTAGACCATGAGCGCCGTGAGCGCGGCCATCCACCACAGGTTGGCGAAGCCGGCCGCGAACATCAACAGCATCAGCGCCCAGCAGCAGCCGACGCAGAAGAGGCCGTGACGGCGCCCGAGAGAGAACGCGGCGGCGATGCCACGGCGGTAGTGCTGCAACAAGAACATGCCGGGAAGGCGGCATTTGCTCAGGCAGGCGTCCTTCAGCTTGGAGAATTGAAAGGCGCCCGCGAGGGTGAGCGTGCCGCCGGCGATCAGCCACGAGTGTTGCGCGAGCCACGGAGTCGTGTCGACCAGATGGTGCAGGACGAGGTCGCCGAGGAACGCGACCATCCCGAAGGCCGTCCACACCAGGCCATATCCCAGCAGCAACGCTGCGACCGCCCTCCCGGCTCGACCCGCGTCGTTGGCGGCGGCGACCGTGGCGAAGAGCCGCACCAACGGGAGACTGGAGGGGAGCATCATGGCCGCGATCATCGCCTGCCACGCGGCGGCGAAGAGCACCAGCGCGGCCCACAGCGGAAGCCCCCCTTCGATCAGCGCGTCGTGGTGCAGTACCCGGCCCGTTCCGGTTGCCTGCGCAACGATCGCCACGACCCATGCCGCGGCGATCGTCGCGGGAATCAGCGGAGAGAGGCGCCCGATGCGTCCGGCGCCGACCATCACGCGCTCGTGTAGGTGATCTTGTAGTCGCTCTGGATCGCGTTGCGGTTCTCGAACGACCAAACCATGCCGAACTCCGGCACGTTGACCCGATGGTGCCTGGCTTTCGCCACATATGCCGGCGAGCCGGGGACGGTCGAGAAGATCGTGTCGCGCAACGTGGTGATGCTGCCATCGGCGGCGCGGTAGGGCTCCAACTCGGCGGAGATCATCTCGCCGACGCGCAATGCGCCCACGCCGCCGCGCACTTCGTGCGTGATCGGCGCACGCCGAACGGCCAAGACTTCGCCGATCAATCCGGCCAGATCAGCGAGCGGACCGCCGAGCTTCCCCGAGTAGGCGTCGACGAGCGCTTCGAGCTGCTCCTCCGTGGCGCGCTCGTCCACCAGCATGAGAAGCCGCCAGGATTTCGGCACGAGCACGTTGCCCGGAATCTTGGCGATGCCCACGACGTTGAGGCCGCCGACGTCGACGCCCTTGACCGTGCCCTTATCGAAGTGGTACGCGACGAACGCATCGCACGTCCCACCGTCCGGGTCCTCACCGATCCAGCACGGGCAGAGCACCTTACACGAACAAGCCTCCAGCAGCGTTCCTTCCAGACTGTAGACGACGGCCTCGGCCGCGCGGGCCTCTTTGGTCATCGTGCTCGGATTCTGCTGCACTCCCGCCATCGGTACTGCTCCTTCCTGTCGGCTATGTGGCCGGCGGAGACAGAGTGCGTCTGGGGGAACCTCAAGATCATAGCATACTTCACGCGCCGCAAGCAGTGGCGCGTAACGTTAGGACACACTCCTAGCGCTTGCCGCCCGCCATGCTGCTCGCTTCGGGCAGCGTCCGCAGCACCAGCATCGCCGTTGCACCGAGTGCCGGACCGAGCGCCAGCAGGGCGAAGACATGACTCCAGCCGAGCGTCTGCTGCAAGGCACCGATCAGCCAGATGGTTGCCATGGTGATGAGGAAGCCGATGCCCATCTGCAAGGTCAACGCCGTGCCGACGTACGACGGATCCGCGAGCTCGGTCACCGCGGCGGAGAACTGCGCCGAGTCGGCGACGACGCTGAAGCCCCAAAGGGCGAGCGCCGAGAGTGCGAGCCACGCGTTCATGCCGAAGGTGAAGCCGATCGTGAACGAGAGCGTGCCGCTGACGATCATCGCACCGGCCGCAACCAGCGAGCGGCCGATGCGATCGGCCAGCAGACCGGCGACGACGCATCCGAGGGCGCCCGCGGCGCCGAACGCCATGAAGATCAGCGGTCCCGGCGGCGCGTGCGAGTGCGTGGCGCGCAGGCTCGCTTGGAGGAAGAGCGGAGCCCAGGCCCACACGGCGTAGAGCTCCCACATGTGGCCCCAGTAGGCCGTGTCGGCGAGCAGGACGCCGCGATTTCCCAAGATGCGCGGAATGGCGAGGATATCGAAGCGTGCGGAGGGAGCACGCACGGGAGGCGCGGGCAGCAGCGAGATCACCGCTACACCCATCAGGGCGAGCGCGCTCGATCCAAGCAGGACGGCGCGCCATGGGAGGTGCGCCCCCGCCAGCAAGTGCGGGGAGAACGAGCCGAACGTGAGCGCGCCGATGAGAATTCCGGTGGCAAGCCCGCGGTCGCGCACGAACCATGCGGCGAGGAGCTTGACGGCAGGCGGATAGACGATGGCGAGCCCCGCGCCCGTGAGAAAGCGCAACAGCAGAAGGAGTAAGAAGGCCGGTGAGGAGGCGATGGCTGCGGTGGCCGCGGCCGCCACCAGCATGCCGATGCGCATCAAGGTTCGCGAATCGAGGAGATCGGGGAGAACCAGAACGGCGCTACTCAATGTGCCCACAACGAAACCGAGCTGGACCGCAGCGGTGATCCAGGCTCGATCGTGTTGGGCGATATGCGTGGCCGCGGTCAGATCCGTGATGACGGCCGTCGCGGAGAACCATGTCGCCATGGCGAGCACGGTGGAGACGGCGATGATCGAGAGCGCCGCGAAGCGGCCCTGGCCGGGCCGGACCGCGAGCGACGCCGCGTCGTGCGCGTACATCGCAGGCGACGTTCCGCGCGCCGCCCCGCGCGCCCCGGGAAGCTAGCGCTCCGCGCCCCGGTAGCTGCCGAGCACGCGCCCCGTGCCGTGGTCGCCGAGCGCGGCGAGCGCTTCTCGGACCGCCTCCGCGTCGGTATCGACCTCCAGATAGAAACGATAGCGCCAGGGCTGCGCGGGAATCGGTCGCGAGAGCAGCATGCGCAAGTTGATGCCGCGCTCCGCGAAGAGGCCGAGCGCGGCGTGGAGCGATCCCCTGCGGTTCGTCAGCTCCAAGCGCACGACCGTGCGGTCGGGGGGCAGGCCGGCCAGAGCCTGCGCCACCGCATCGCGCGCTGCGAGCAAGAAGCGCGTGTAGTTGCCGGGATCGTCTTGGATGTCCGCCAGCAGCACCTCGGCGCCGTAGCGCTCAGCGGCGAGCGGCCCGGCGATGGCGGCATCTGCGGCGATGCTGCCGTCGAGCACGCCGCGCACGGAGCCGGCGGTGTCCAGCGCCTGCACGACCTGCCAGCCGTGCTGCGCGATCGCGCGGCGGCACTGCTCGATGGCCACCGGATGGGAGGCGACGCTGCGCACCGAGATCAGCTCGCGGCCCGGCGGTGCGATGAGGCACTGCCGTACGTGCACGATCGTCTCGCCGCAGAGGGTGAGTGCGGATTCGCCGATGAGATCGTAGGAGCGCACGACGGACCCGTAGATGGTGTTCTCGACGGGCAGCAGCACGGCGTCGACGGCACCCGCGGCGGCGGTCTCCACGGCCTCGTCGAAGGTTGGAAAGCCGACGCTTTCCGCATGCGGGATCAGTTGGCGTATGGCCTCATCGCTGAAGGCTCCAGGCTCACCCTGGTAGGAGACGCGCATCTATCGACTCCACGAAAAAAGAGAAGCGGGCCCGGTTTGGGCCCGCTCACGCATTGCTCGACGCTCTCGTTCTCTGCGCGCGACTACCCAACCGGCGTCCGGGGACGGCGGCCAAAGAAAAATCGGGCGAAGCGCTCGCGCTGAACGATCATCGTGCCTTCAGGATACCACGCGCGTCAATGCGCGGCGCAGGGGAGCAGCGCCTCATGCGCCCAGCGTCTGCAGCGCGGCGCGAGCCTCCTTCGCCTTCGAGCCCTCGGGTGCTACCCGGAGCACCCGTTTGTAGGCGGCGACGGCGCGGTCGCGGTGGCCCAGCGCCTGCGCCGCCGTCCCCTCGCCGAAGAGCGCGTCGGCGTTCGACGGCTGGACTTGGGCGGCACGCGTGAAGAGCTCCTCGGCCTTGGCGTACATGCCGGCCTCCAGCTCCAGCGAGCCCAGACCCAGCAGCGCATCGACGTCACGCGGATCGCGCTGCAGGCGCGCGCGGTACGCCTGGACCTTGGCCATCACCGGCGCCGGCGGTCCACCGGCCGCCGCCGCGCCGCCCTGCAGGGGTGTCCCCTGCATCGGCCCGGTGCCGCTCTGCGCCACCTGAGTCTGGGCGATCGGCGCGGCCTTAGTGTCGGCGCCTCCCATCGCCGAGGTGGGTGCGTTGCGCTGCATCGCGTTCTGCCCGAAGGCGGAGCCCTCTTGGGCCGTGGAGACTTTGAAGAAGTAGCCGAGCGTGCCCAAGAAGAGCACGGCGACCACGATGAAGATCGGCACTGCCAGGCGGGCCGGCAGCCCCGATGCCGTACGAGGCCTCTCACTCATGACGTCGATGCCTCTACAGGGTGCCGCGCCGGGCTTGCTCTTCTTCGATCGCGACGAAGAGCGCCTTGAAGTTCCCCTTACCGAAGGAGATGCTGCCCTTACGCTGGATGATCTCGAAGAAGAGCGTGGGACGGTCCTGCAACGGCTTGGTGAAGATCTGCAGCATGTAGCCGCGGTCGTCACGGTCGACCAGGATGCGAAGCTCGCGCAGGACCGCGATCTCCTCGTCGATCTTGCCGACGCGTGCGGCAAGATCGTCGTAGTAGGCGTCGGGCGCCTCGAGGAAGTCGACGCCGTTGGCGCGCAGCGCGCGGATAGTCGAGACGATGTCGCCGGTGTGGATGGCGATGTGCTGGACGCCTGGGCCGCGATAGAAGTCCAGATACTCC
>JAGWST010000285.1 GCA_028869325.1 bacterium
CCGGTCGAACACGGCGCCCCAGATGCCGGGAGTAGAGATAGAAGCGTCCCTCCTCCAAGCCGACGAGGAGATCGGAGAGCGGGAGAAGGCGCGTCTCGCCCGCGACATTCGCAAAGCCGGCGCGAATCTCGTACGCCGTCAACGGCGGATGGAGCGTAAGATTGAGCGTATGCGGCTTGGCCGGCCGATAGATCACCTCGACCAGCGGTTCTCCCGCGTCCTGCTCGCGTTGGAGATGGCGACGGATCCGAGCGGTGGCCGCCGAGCCCAGCAGATCGGCGAATCGCGCGACCGACCGTCCCGCCAGCACCGTGCCGCGCAATCCCGAGACGCAGACGGTAAAGTCGCCGGCACGAACGGCTTCCGCCGAGGAGGCGGCGACTTGAAAGCCGACCTCGATCGAAGGCGGCAGCGCCCGAAGGGGCGGCATCGCAGGCAGGCACGCCGCCAGTTCCGCCTCGGAGAGCGCAACCTCCAGACTGCCGTCGCGTGCCGCACGGGAGGCAAGGGCCAGCAACCTCGTCCGGTAGCTCGTGGCCTGGCCGTCGATCCTCTGCACCTCGTCGGGGGCTCCGAGCCCGGAGTTTGGATCGACCAACTCGAGGAGCGGCACCAGACGCTCCGATCCCTCATAGCGTGCCATGAAGCGCTCGCGATAGCCCTTGAGCGTGGAGGTCTGCGAAAACCGCAGTTGGATGAGGGCGAAACGCTCTACCTCCGCGGCCACCTCACGCCCGAGCGCCCCTTCGAAACCGTGCGCGAGATCGATCAACAGCGTCGGGCCCGGGCCGCTGTGAACCGCCTCGAGAGCGCGCTCGACGGCTCGATACTCGCCGGCACCGCGCTGCGGTACCGGTGTGGCATCGAGCGCTCGAATCTGGGCTCGAATACCCTCTAACGCTAGCGCCGTCTCGAGCGGGAGTTTGCTGAGCTCGCGAAGGAGGTGCGCCAGCGGGTCGCCGATCGGCGGCGGCTGCAAGGAGGAGACGAGGAGACCGCTGTTCCACAGTTCGTCGATCAACGCCACGGCGCGTTCTTGTGAGAGCTCGAGATCGTCCGATAGCGCGCGGATCAGGCGCTCGACGGTGATGCCGTTGCGGCAGCGCTCCCGTATAGAGCTCACGACCGGCGTATTCCGTATCGACATCGGCAGGGTCTGGGCGCCTCGCCGGCGCCGGCAGGCACGGCATTGGCAGAGGCTCCGCGAGGAGACGGGCGAGAGGACGTGGAGGCGCTCTCCGCGTTCGAGAACGGCGTCGCTTTCGAAGAGGGTCAGGTGGGGGCGCAGCACAGCGTCGTCCTCGATGCTTCTGATCAGCGCGCAGAGCCACCCCATGTCGATGCGCGTCCGCGTGCGTAGGCTCTCGAGTCCGCCGAGCGTCAACGTCGTCTGCGGGCCGCATGAGAGCTCCCCAACGCTCGCGCAGAGGCCAAACGGCGTCGGCCGCGCTGCCATCCGCAGGAAGTACGCGAGCAGGCGGATCGGCGTGTGCTTGTTCTTGAGCGGTTTGCCATCGAGCCACTCGAGGGCCGCCTCGTGCAGCGAGGGAGAGGCAACGTGTAAAGCGGTCAGGGCAATGGGATGCTCGCGGAACACGCGCGCCAACTCGCCGAGCGGCTCGCTAGCCGAGAAAACGCGTTGCGCGAGAGCGAGGCTGAGGAGCGGAACGCGCCCTACGATGAGAGGATCGTCAAAGAGAGAGTACATCGAACCTTAGCTCCTCCGCGATGCGCGCTCCATGCGGCTCAAGCTGAAATAGACGTTCCACTGCAGCCGCAGCGCATCGTCTGGGCTCTCGGGGTCGAGGGCGAAGCGAGCGCAGTGCGCGCGCACCACGTCGCGGACGAGGTCGACGAGCGGCCGCTCCAACGCACCCTCCGCCTCCAGCGCACGCAGTGCGCGGCAGGCTTCCAGAATGGCCGTTGCAACGGCCGGCAGCGCCCGGCGCTCCACGATAGCCTCTCGAATCTCCTTGACGTCCTGCCGCTGCTCTTCATCGGCTGCCTTGCGCTCCACCGGCCGCGTTCCGTTCAGCCACTCGGAGATGAGCTCTCCTGGGAAGAGGCCATCGATGATGTCGTCGAGTGTGATCAGGCAGCGACGCAGGCGCTCACGCGTCTCTCGATGTTCCGTGGGGTCTAAGCAATGCGGATCCAGACGGCACGGACCCTCGTCGAGCCCTTGCCCGCGTTCTGCAGAGAGTGAGTTCAGCGCGAGGCCGCAAGAGACGGCGAGGATATCCTCAATGGCGGCCGTCGAGCGTTCGCCGTCGCGCGAGGGCGGAGGCCGATAGGGCTCGACGGTGGCCCAGTCGACGATGCCCTCGTTCGCCCAGCGTCCAAAGAGGCGCATAAGGCGTTCGCGCTCCTCCGGGAAACGCTCGGGGGCCAAGCGCAGTTGCAACCGGATATGGGCCTGCGGAGCGGCGTAACGGGAAAAGAACCAGCGACGAAGGACGCCGCGCGCCTGGAGATCGTCCAGCGCCGCTCGTACGGGCCCGCGCAGCACGAGCGGTTGACGTCCGAAGCCGGCGTAGAGGGCGACGTCGAGGCTGGCGGGGAGGAGCGGCTGCGGGGTCTCCGCGGCGACCGCCGGGCAGGGCGCGCCGAGCGTGACGCCGCCCCGGCTGCGCGATCGCCTCATACCGACCAGGAATTCGCAGAGATAGGGCTCGCCCTCGCCCTTCAGCCACGTCTCGTCGAGCGCGGGATAGACCTCCTGCACGCGCACGTGCTTTCCGCGGTCCTGGAGTTGATCGAGTAGCACGTCGATACTGATCCGGGCGTCCAGATCGAGCAAGATTTCGCTCTCCCCGGTGGTCATGCGGACGTAGCGCGGCACGGACCACTCCGTGCGCCAACGCTGTATCCGATCCCATACCGGCGCAGCAGGGCCTTCGATCGTTTCCGGGGGCAGGAGCCACCGTGCGAGGCTCACCATGAGTCGCCCCATGCGCAGGCGCGGCAAGAACGGCAGCGCGGAGGCGACACCCCAGTCGAAGCCCGTCACCGCGCGGGTTCCATCGGCCGCGACGAACGCAAGGACCCGGCTGATGCCGGCCGTCAGTTCCGTGTGGTTGAGAGGGTAGATGTGCACGGGGCGAATCCGCCGCCCCAACCGCCGCGAGTACAGATGGAGGCGGTCGCCTTCGAGACCGATTGCCAGGTCGGAGAAAGGGAGCACGTGCGCGTCGTCCTTGCTACCCGGCGAGCCGCCCGCCCGAATCTCGTAGGGTGTCAAGCGAGGATGGACCTCGACGTTGGCCATGTGCGGCGTTGTGGGATGATAGGTCAGCTCGACGAGCGGCTCCACCTCGGCGTGCTCGCACTCGAGTTGGCGGCGCAGGCGTTCCCCGACCGCCGGCCCCAGCAGGTCGACGAAGCGGGCCACGTTCGTCCCGACGATCGCCGAGCCGTGCAGCGCCGCCGCCGACACGGTGAACGCGCCCGCCCGAAGGGCCTCGGCCGAGGCGGCTGCGACCTGGAAGGCGACTTCCATGGACGGAGGGAGTTCCTGAGGCTGCGGCATCGGTGGCAAACACGCGTCGAGCGTTGCGCCGTCGATCTCGATCGCGAGGAGGCGGTCGCGTATCGCACGTTGGGCGAGCGCCAAGAGAGCGGCCTGCCGGCTCTGCTGCCCCTCTTCCTCCCGCTTGGTCTGTACGCTCTCAGGCGGGGCTCCCACGCCGAAGTCGGGATGAGCCGTCTCGAGTAGCGGGACCAGGCGCCCCGCGTCCCCATACCGTGCTTTGAATCGTTCGCGGAAGCGGTCGAGCCTCACGCTCGCCGAACAGCGAGCGTAGACGTCCGCCAGACGCTCCGCCTCACGGAGGATCTCCGGACCCAAGGCGCCGCTGAAGCGGCGGGAGAGGTCCACGTGCAGCGCCACGCGCGGGCTCCGATGCAGCGCCTCCAGATCGCGCTCGATCGCTCGATACTCGGCCACGCTCCGCCGCGGGACCGGCGTGGCGTCGAGCGCCGCCATCCGCCTGCGAATAGCGTCCAGCCTCAAGGCTGCCTCCGGCAGTACGGCGCGCAGCTCCCGCGCGACGTGCTCAACGGGGTCGCCGACGAACGGTGGGCGCAGGGAAGAGACCAGCAAGCCGCTGTGCCAAAGTTCGTTGACGATCACCTCGCCTCGTTGGTAGGGAAGCTCCGCCTCTCGTGTGAGCTCGTCAATCAAGCGGTGGACGGCGATCCCGCCGCGACAGAGGTGGCGCACCCGCTCAACGAGCGGGGTGCTCAACAGCGACATCGGCGTCGATCGGACGACCTTGGTGATGCGCTGCCGTTTGCACGTTGCGCACGCGCACGGGTTGTCGGTTGCCTCAGCCTTGGCGACGTACAGGCGACCAGCGCGCTCGAGCACGGCGTCGCTCTCGAAGACGATCAGACGGCGGCGCAACTCCGGGTCGCCCTCGATCGCGCCGACGAAGGCCAAGAGCCAGGCCATGTCGGGGCGCGTCCGGGTGCGCAGGCTCCCATCGCCTTCTAGCGCCAGCGTCGTCTGGGCGCCCAGAGCGACGTCGCCGACGCTTGCGCAGAGCAGGAGCGGCGTCGGCCGTGCGGCCATGCGCAAGAAGTAGGCGAGAAGCCGCAGCGGAGCGCGCCGGTTCTTGGGCGTCGTGCCCTCGAGCCACGCAAGGGCTGCCTCGTGCAGCGCGGGGGAGGCCACGTGCAGGGCGGTGAGCGCGATGGGATGCTCGCGCAGCACGCCTGCCAGTTCCACGAGCGGCTCGCTCGCCGAGAGGACGCGCGAGGCCAGTGAGCTCGCCAGGAGCGGAACGCGTCCTACGATGATCGGATCGTCGGGGGACGAGTACATCGGGCTGTTTCTTCGCGGCGCTAGAAGCTTGCCGGATTGTGCCACTGCATGGCGGCACGGGCCGGCGGCTTCGTCGCTCGCCGCTCAAATGACTCTGCCATTCAGCGCTCCTCGCTCCTTGCAGACGGCACGTGGCGCCTCAGAACGGCATGTCGTGCCATAATCCGATAGGCTCCTCGTTATGATGTTTCCACGGTCATCTCATGTACGATAGGCACGGGTCATGACTCCGCTCGTGAAATCTATACAGCCGTCCTCTACGAGCTATACAGCCGCTCGGATCGTCGAGGAACCGGATACTTCGGATGCGTAAGTCCTCGTCACGCTTTGGCATGCGGCTCCGGCGGTTTCGTCAGGAAAGGGACACGATGCACCAGGGCCTTCACTTCATCTCCGGCCTGCCACGTTCGGGATCGACGCTGCTCTCCGCCATCCTGCGTCAGAATCCGCGCTTCCACGCCGCGATGAGTAGCCCGGTGGTGTCCATGTACTCCTCGCTCGAGCGCTCGATGAGCCCGCGCAACGAATTCGCGATCGTCATCACGGATGAGCAGCGGCGTGACGTGTTGAGGGGCTTGTTCTCGAACTACTACGGTGCGATCGCGGCGGAGAAGCTCGTCTTCGACACCAACCGCGGCTGGTGCGCCAAACTACCGGCCCTGACCCAGCTCTTCCCGAACGCCAAGATCATCTGCTGCGTTCGGAGCGTCGGGTGGATCATCGACTCGATCGAGCGCCTGGTGCGTGCGAATGCATTCAATCTCTCTGGCATCTTCGGCTTCTCGCCCAGTACCAACGTCTATACGAGAGCGGCTCGGATCACCGCTCCTACCGGAATGCTGGGCTATCCGCTCTGCGCGTTGAAGGAGGCCTTCTACGGAGAGCAGGCGGCAAAGCTCATCCTGGTCGAGTACGAGGCGCTGGCGCGCGCACCGAGATCGACGATCGGGCGCCTCTACGCCATGCTCGACGAGCCATGGTTCGAGCACGATTTCGATCATGTCGAGTATGGAGCCGACGAGTTCGACAGCCGCATGGGGACCCCCGGACTCCACTCGATCCGCCCAACCGTCGACTGGGTCGAGCGCAAGAGCATCGTGCCTCCCGACCTCTTCCAGCGCTTCGACAAGGACACGTTTTGGAACGCGCCCGATGCCGGCGCTTGCCAGGTTCCGATCATTCGATTCGATGGTGAGACGGCGAGCGCCCTCAGCTAGCCGCGCCGTCGCAAGGCCAAGAACTGGAGACCAGAGGGGACGTCCGCATGGCGGCACCCCCTCTCGCGATCAACCATCCCCTATCTGGTAGCGCCGGCTACTCGCAGGTGACGTCCCCGGATGCATCGTTAAAGTCGCCGTTGACGAGATCCCACGCGCAACACTCGAAAAAGAACATCTCCAAACTCCCTTCTCAAAGCCGGCCGTGTGTGTGGACGCTGCTAGTGGCGTTGATGCCAGTGTACGAGAGCCGGCAGCCTCCAGCCATACACGCGGGCTCGCAAAAGCTATACACCGAAGACACGCGCACGTAGAGACCCTCAGCTCGGCGCGTGCTCCGGCCGCCGGAGCATCGGGGGACGAACGAGGTAGAGTCCAACGGTCGGGGCATACAGGAGCGTCGGTTGCGAGAGGAAGCCCAGCCCACGCGCTCGAGCCTGCTTTTGCGTCAGCAGCGTGATGTACGAGCACCCAAGGGCCTCCCGGAGGTGCTTCTCTCGCGGGTGCAGCTCGATCCACCACGTGGAGCTGGCGGCGGGGTGCGCAACGACGCGAACGTCCGGAATCGGCAGGGGTGCTGCGCCTGAGCGATAGGCCGCAACGAAGGCTCGGAGCGCCGCGAGAAACGAGGCGGCGCGCCTGCGCCCATCGGCCGTGCATGCCCCGAGCGTCGTCGCCATCGTGAGGGGGTCGACCCCGGGTGGGGGTGGGACCGCACGTAAGCGAGGCCTCCCATCCGAATCCCCATGAGGCGCGGGTGCGTGAGCCGGGCCACCCAGCGCGATGCGGTAACTCAACGTGTATCGCCGCGCCGGCAGCGGTATCGCCGCTTGCCGGAGCGCCCCTCCGCCGTTGAGGGGTTGAGGTTGAGCATATTGGAGCGAGCTGAAGGGGCCGACGTCCGTGTTGAAGAGGTTGGTGACGAAGAGCGTCAGCGTGCCGCCACCGTACCGTCGCGAGAGGCCCGCGTTCGCCACGGCGTAGGATCCCAGGCCGCGGGGATTGTTGCCGGCGGTCCACGCTCCATTGAGTGTCCACTCGAGCCCGCTGTGCGGCAAGAGGCCGTCCAGCGTCAGGCCGGCGCGATGGAGCGGGCGCCCGGGGAGCTGTGCCCCCAGGATCTGCGTGCTCGATGCCGACTCCAGGCGAGGATCCGAGCCGATCAGTTTGGCGACGTTGACGGAGTAGGTGGGGAGGGCCACGAGATGCGGGCCCAGAGAGATGCGCGCGGCCGCGTCAAAGCCCTCGTAGAGGCGCGTGGTGCCCGCGATCGGCTCCCTGACGTAGACGCTCGGTGAAGCGGCCGCCGCGCCACAGAGATTGGGCGACGCCGCCAGGGCCGCGAGCGCTCCGAGATACCCCGGCGGGAAGTAGAGCGAGGGCTCCGACGACGCGGGAACCTGGGCGAGCAGCAATTGACCCGCCTGCCGTTGCCGGTAGAGATCGACGGTGAGGTCGCCGAGCCGGCCATGGTGCTTCCAGCCCACGCCGTAGGAGGCCGAGGATTGGGGACCGCCTTGATCGCCGGGACCGTCGACGAGCGTGGTTTGTGCTTGGCAGTTGACGCGCGCGCTCGCCGGATCGCCCAGGAGCAGCGCGACGGTCTGCGCAGGCTGCGCGTTGCCGAACGAGGAGAAGAGGCTCAACGCGTCGTGCCTGGTCGGACGCCAGGCTCCGGTGACGCCACCGAGGACCGATGCGGCCAGCGCGCTTGCGTCGGCAAGTGAAAGGTATCCGCGCAACGAGAGCCGTTCGTTCACGCGGTGCCGGTCGGCCAGTTCGATCGACCACCAGGGCGTCTGCGTCGAGGAGACCGCCGAGGCCGTGCCAACGGTCGCCTGCTCGAAGCCGGAATTGGACGAGACCGAGGCGGTCAGCGTCAGGCTCTCTCGCCGATGGCTGGCATCGGCGCTGAACGTGAAGCCGTGCGAGCGCTGCCGGCGGAGGGCGGAGAGCGGCGAGGCGACTCCGGCGAAGAATCGGTCTTGCTCATCGGCGTCGAACGTCGCGGTCGACGTGTAGCCCGTCAGTTGCGCCGCGACGTCTCCCACCAGCGACTGCAGCGTCAGCGTTGCGAGCCGGTAGTGCCCAAAGAGATCGTTGCCCGGGCCGATGCCACAGGGGAGCCGCCCCGTGTCTTGCGTGCAGAGCGGCGCGATGGAGCGATTCGAGCCGACCGACATCGCGGAGATCGTGGAGCGTGTGCCCACGCGCCAACGCAGCTTCACGAGATCGCCACTCTGTATCGAGCCTCCGCGGTGTCTGTACGCCAGGCCGCTCTGATCCTGGTAGAAGGCTCCGTTGAGCGGGCTGTCCGCGCCGCGCCACGCGTGAAGGACGGCGATGCCCAGCGGCCCGGCGCTCCCCGTCACGCCGAGTTGATAGCGCGAGTGGCCATCGCCGCTGGAGAAGAGCGAGAGCTGCTCGCGCCAGCTCCGCGTGGGCTCCAGCGTCCGAAAGTTTACCGATCCTCCCAACGATGCGGCGCTGGGGGCAAAGGAGACGTGGGCTCCCGAGAAGAGGTCGGTGCCGATGGCGCGGAGGTCGGCGGCGACGCCGGGCGGTGCCAAGGGTACGCCATCCAGCGTCACGGCGGTCTGCGTCTCGTCGTGGCCGCGGAGCGAGATCGTGGTAACCGCGTCGGGGTCGCCGGAGCTGGACGAGACGCTGACGCCGGCTAGCTTGTCGAGTGCGTCGGCGATCGAGTCCGAGACGTGGTAGATCGGGCTCTCCGCAGCCAGATCGGTGGAGCTGACCGAGATCGTGGGATGCGCAACGACCGTCTCGACCACGCGCAGCTCCTCGGTCGAGAGCGTGACGGTGAGGGTCACGCGCTGCTCGGCGCGCACGGAAAACTCTGGGCTGATCTGGATTCGATAGCCGCTATGGGCGGCGTGGATACGGTAGACGCCTGCGGGGACGTCTTCGTAGCGCGCGTTGCCCGAGGCATCCGTGAGCGCCTTGGCCATCACCGCGCCGAAGAGGACGACCCGTGCGCCGGGCAGCGGCTTCGCGCTCTTGGCGTCGCTGACGTTCACCACCACCTCTGAGGAGCTGCCCTCCGCGCGCGCCGGAGCGCGTGTCGCCGAGAGGACGCCGAAGAGCAGAGCAACGCAGAGGAACCAGGGGCCAAAGCGCAACCGTGCGGCCATCAAGCGTACCACGTTTCGTCTCGTCCGATGGCGTCAACTTGCAGCGTGCGGGCCGGATACGGCGACCGCGCGACAAGAGTCCTGCGGCGCTGTGTGCCGTGTGGAACGGCCTAGGCGTCAGTATAGGGGAGCGATAAGCGCGAGGCCACATACGCGCGGCGGCGCCATCTATACTCGCTTGTGCTGTGGTTTAGAGGGTCACGCCGTCGGAGATGCCGTGGAGCGCTGTGCCATCGCGACACGCTGGCGCAATGCGCCGCGGCGCATCTGGCTGAGATCGGCCTCGATGACCTCACCGATCACCGGATGGACAAAACGGTAGCCCTCGCGTGTCGCTCTCAACAACTTGGCGTCGCTGGCCTCCGCGATGGCGCTGGAGAGCTGACCCTCCGGCAGCCGCGACGCCTGTCTGAGGAGGCCCGTCGTGGCGCCCGGGCCGGCGATCGCCACCAGGGCCAGCAGCGCCTGCGCCAGCACGCTGAGCTCGCTCACGCGTTGGCGGATGCTCTGGCAGAGCTCCCATGGTAGCTCCGAGCTCCCCGCGCGCAGCGTCGCGGCGCAGCTCTGCAAGAAGAAGGGGACGCCGCCCGCGCGTCTGAGCAACTCTTGTCGCCGGGATGGTTCCACGTGTTCGGTCGCGCCTCCCAAGAGCCGGTCGGCGAGCTCGGCCGAAGCGGCGGCCGGGAGGGGTCCCACCGCCTGCGTCGCGATCAGCCGGCGTGAGCCTGCGCCGCTCAAGAACGCCGTTAGCGCCGGCGCCGTGCGCAGCTCGTTCGTGCGATAGGCGCCGATGACGGCGATGCGCCGCGCGCGCAACACCGTCTCCAGCAGCTCGAAGGCGTCGGCGCATGCCCACTGCAAGTCGTCCAGCAGGAGAAGCACGCCTCGTGGAGCGGCAATCTCCACGAGAAAGTCGGCAAGCGCGTGGAACGTCAGGCGGCGCTCGTCCTGATCCGGCAGTGCCGAGAGCTCCGGTGGGCAGAGTGGGGCAAGCTCCGGTAGGAGGCGCGCTAACCACGGGTTCCCGCGTAGTGCCGCGCGCACCCGTGCCTGCGGCGGCCGGCCGGAGATGAACTGTTCTAGGGCACCAAGGATCGGCTCGTACGGAGGTGGGGCGAGCAATCGTTGGGAGGCGCCTTGGAGCACTAAAAAGCGGCTTGCGGCCCGGGCGGCAGCCTCGTCGAGCAGGCGCGTCTTGCCGATACCCGGCTCGCCAGCCAAGAGGAGGCCCGCCTCCTGGCGTGCCTGGAGGTGACGCTCGATACGTGCCAGCTCGCTCTGGCGTCCGGCCAATGGGGACGGCAAGCACCGCGGGCAGCCCGCCGAGGCATGGAGTGCCTCGGAGTCGGCGGCGTTCAGTCCCAGAGCCTCGACCAGCAACCCGACCGTCGCCGCGGGAGCCTGCCGCTCACCCCGCTCGAGCATGCCGACGTAGACCGTGCTGAAGCCGGCGCGATCGGCCAGATCACGCTGCGTCAGGCCGGCGGCGTGCCGATGGTGCTGCAAGAGAGTGCCGAAAGACATTGGGTTGGCTCCTCCACTCGTAATCATCATCGGACCTGCCGCGCGAGATATACAAGTGGCCAAAAATCTAAACACGCTGAAGAGGCGGAGGCTCCCTTGCGGGAACGCGGCCGTCACGCTGCGAAACCCAATACCATCCATGTCTGGGCCGGCTCTCCCCGCACCTGGCGGCGCGGCGTTCGGTGTCGTACTTCGGAATTACCGCCTGGCAGCGAAGCTGACCCAGGAGGCGCTTGCCGAATCGGCGGGCTTCAGTACGGTCTACGTCGGTATGCTCGAGCGCAACGAGCGCCACCCACCGCTATCGACCGTCAGCGCGCTTGCTCGTGCGTTGGGACTCACGGCGGCGGAATCGAAGGCGCTCTCGGCGGCGGC
>JAGWST010000004.1 GCA_028869325.1 bacterium
ACGCTCGCCGCGCGCTCGATCTCCTCCGCGCCGGTCGCGCGCCCCAAGCTGAAGCGCACGACGCCCGCGTCGTAGGGGCTCTCCAGGCCGATCGCTCGCACCACGTGGCTGGGCTCCAGCGAGCCCGAGGCGCAGGCGCTGCCGGTGGAGACGGCGATGCCCTCCAGGTCCAAACGAATCAGCAGCGCCTCACCGCTGATCCCGCCGAAGGCGACCGAGAGGTTGTTTGGCAACCTGCCCGGGCCGCTGGGCGGACCCAGCAGGCGTGTCCGCGGTATCGCCATGAGCGCCTCGGCAAGGCGGTCGCGCAGCGCCGCCGTGCGCGCTGCGCGCTCGTGGAGCTCCGCCAGCGCCAGCTCCAGCGCCCGGACCATGCCCACGATTCCTGCCAGGTTCTCCGTGCCCGCGCGCGCACCGTACTCCTGGCCGCCGCCGTAGATCAGCGGCTGGAGCGGTGTGCCGCGGCGCACATAGAGCAAACCGACACCCTTGGGACCATAGAACTTGTGCGCCGAAAGCGAGAGCAGATCGACGCCCAGCTCGCGCACGTCGAGAGGCAGCGCGCCGCCGGCCTGCACGGCGTCGCTGTGAAAGTAGACGCCGCGCTCCAGCGCGATCGCGGCCAGCGTCGAGATCGGCTCCACCGATCCGATCTCGTTGTTGGCCAGCATGATCGATGCGAGCAGCGCGCGCTCGTCGAGAGCGCGCGCGAATGCCTGCGGATCGACAAAGCCCTGCGCGTCGACGGCAAGGCGCACGATCTCCCAGCCCTCGCGCTCGAGCGCATCCATGGCGTGCAGCACCGCGTGATGCTCAATGACCGAAGTGACGAGGCGCCGTCTGGCACCGCCTGCCAGGGCGCGTGCCACGCCGTGGATCGCCAACGTATCCGCCTCGGAGCCGCCGCCCGTGAAGACGATCTCCTTGGGCTGCGCCCCGATCAGCGCGGCGGCTCGCTCACGCGCGCCGTCCAGAGCCGCGCGCGCCGCCTGCCCCTCCGCGTGGAGCGACGACGGGTTGTGCCCCATGCTCGCAAAGTAGGGCAGCATCGCCTCGAGCACCTCGGGGCGCACGGGTGTGGTGGCCGCATGATCCAGATAGATTCGCCCCTCGCTCACTGGGTCGTCTTCTCTCCGCGTGGGAACCACCTCACTTCGAACGACGCTCGCGGATCCACTCCGCAAGGCGCGCCTCCTCGCCTTGAAGCCCCGGCTCGTAGTAGCGCCGGTCCTTCAGATTCTCCGGCAGATACGCCTGTAGGCGCTCCGCAGGAGGGCTCTCCTGCCCAGCCGAGGCCATCCCGGCATAGGCATCATGGGCGTAGATATACCCCTTCCCGTACTCCATACTCCGCATCAGCGAGGTGGGGGCATTGCGCAGGTGGAGCGGCACCGAATCGTTGCGCGTCGCCTGGACGTCGGCCATGGCGCGCCCGTACGAGGCGATCACGCTGTTGCTCTTGGGCGCCGTGGCGAGATAGATGGCGCACTCGGCCATCGGTAGATAGCCTTCCGGGTAGCCGACGAAGTGCACGGCCTGCTGACATGCCACGGCGATCTGGAGCGCGCGCGGATCCGCCAGCCCCACGTCCTCGGCCGCCAAGATCACCATGCGCCGCACGATGAAGAGCGGGTCCTCACCGCCGTCGATCATGCGCGCCAACCAGTAGAGCGCGGCATCGGGATCGCTGCCGCGCAGGCTCTTGATGAAGGCGCTGATCACGTCGTAGTGCGCCTCACCGCCCTTATCGTAGATGGCGGCGCGCCGCTGCAGCGCTTCGGCGATATCGTTCAGCTCGATCGTGGTTCGCCGCTCCCCGCGCACGCCGCTCGCGGCCAGCTCCAAACCGCCCAGCGCCACGCGCGCGTCGCCGTTGGCCATGTTCAGCAGTGCCGCGCGCGCGTCATTCGCGAGCGCGAGCCCCATGGCGCCGAGTCCGCGCTCCGGCTCGGCCATGGTACGGTCGACGATGACGCCGATCTCCTCGTCGCTGAGCGGGTGCAGCACGTAGACGCGCGCACGCGAGAGCAGCGCGGAGTTGACCTCGAACGAGGGATTCTCCGTGGTCGCACCGATCAATGTGACCGTGCCGTCCTCCACGTATGGCAGCACGGCGTCCTGCTGCGCTTTGTTGAAGCGATGGATCTCGTCGATGAAGAGCACCGTGCGCTTGCCGGCTGCGCGCAGGCGCCGCGCATCGGCCACGACGCGCCGCAGATCGGCCACGCCGGCGCTGACGGCGGAGAGCGCCACGAAGTGCGCGCCGGTGGCGCCGGCGACGATCTCCGCCAGCGTGGTCTTGCCCGTGCCGGGCGGACCCCAAAGGATCAGGGAGGGGACGTCGTCACTCTCGATCGCGCGGCGCAAGACGCGCGCTTGGCCGACCAGGTGCGCCTGCCCAACGAACTCGTCCAGCGTGCGCGGGCGCATCCGCGCCGCCAGGGGAGCCGCCGTCGTTGCGCCCGTCGTCGCGTCGCGATCGCCGAAGAGGCTCGGCGCGTCCATGGAGCCGCTCGCCGGATCCTTACAGATGGAGCCCGCGCCGCTTCGGCTTGGGCGCCGGCGTGGCGGCGGGACCCGGCGAAGGCGTGGGCGCCGGGAATATCGTCGTCACCCCGCCGTTCGCGTCGAACTGCCGGCTCTTGGTGTTGTAGTCCACCTGCGGTGCGTCGGCGCTGCGGCCCACGCTCTGGTGCATACGCACGTTACCCTGCAGCGTGAGTTGGTCCGTCACCTCGTCGAGCACGGCGCGGTCGGCATCGACGGTATCGGTGCCCTGCACCACGTGCACGCTGCCGACGGCGGTGTACGTCTTGTTGCCCCAGTCGACGGTGAGCTCTTTGCAGGTGATGGTCATCGGCTTCTGCGTCGCCTGTTGGACGCTCTGCCCTTTGTTGGTGATGGGCTGCGTCTGATGGAGCACCACGTTCCCGACCAGCACCGCCGACTTCTTCTTGAAGTTGCCGGTGGCACGATCGGCGCGCGCATCGGAGCCGGGGCGCGAGATCGTGAAATCCTGCGGCACGGTGAAGTCGCCGCTCTTGTTGTTGAGGATGAAGCGGCCGGGCGTGCGGAAGGTGACGTCGCCGGAACCCAGGATGCTGGTGCCCTCGCCGTTGCCGGACGCCGATGCGGCGGGCGCGG
>JAGWST010000286.1 GCA_028869325.1 bacterium
AAGATCGGATCGAGTAACCCGGTCGGCCGGATCACTTGCTCCACCACTTCCCCACCTCCCTGTTCCAGCTCGTAAGCTGCCGGGGTGGCCGACATATAAAGGACTTCCTTGACCCGCTTCTCCCACTCGTCAAAGCGGAGCGGACGGTTATCCAGGGCGCTGGGCAAACGGAAACCATGCTCGACCAGCGTGAGTTTGCGGCTGTGGTCACCGGCGAACATGCCGCGCACCTGCGGCAGCGTGACGTGCGACTCGTCGACGAAGAGCAGCCAGTCCTTGGGAAAGAAGTCCAGCAGGCACCACGGCGTGGAGCCCGGCTCGCGCCCCGTCAGGTGACGCGAGTAGTTCTCGATGCCGTTGCAGTAGCCCACCTCGCGCAGCATGTCGAGATCGTAGTTGGTTCGCATCTCCAGGCGTTGCGCCTCGAGCAGCTTGCCCTCACTCCGAAACCAGGCCAGCCGCTCGCGCAGCTCCGTCTCGATCGAGCGGATGGCGCGCTGCATCTTCTCCTCGGGCGTGATGAAGTGCTTGGCCGGGAAGATGAGCAACTCGTCCTTCGACTCCACGTACTCGCCCGTCAACTGGTTGACCACGTTGATGGCGCTGATCTCGTCGCCCCAGAACTCGATGCGGTGCACCAGCTCCTCGTCGACGCCCACGAACTCCAGCGTGTCGCCGCGCACGCGGAAGGTGCCGCGCACGAGATTGAGATCGTTGCGGCGGTACTGCATATCGACCAGACGGCGCAGCAGCGCATCGCGGTCCCGCTCCTGGCCGACACCGATGCGGCATGAGAGCTCCACGTAGTCGGCCGGCGAGCCCAGGCCGTAGATGCAGGAGACGGAGGCTACGATCAGCGTGTCAGGGCGCGTCAGCAGCGCCTGCGTCGCACTGTGGCGCAGACGCTCGATCTCGTCGTTGATCGAGCTGTCCTTCTCGATGTAGGTATCCGTGTGCGCGATGTACGCCTCGGGCTGATAGTAGTCGAAGTAGGAGACGAAGTACTCGACGGCGTTGTTTGGGAAAAACTCCTTGAACTCGGCGCAGAGCTGCGCCGCCAGCGTCTTGTTGTGGCAGAGCACCAGCGTGGGCTTCTGCACCTCCGCCACGACGGCCGCCATCGCCATGGTGTTGTGCACGATGATGCCGCCGGTGCCGGCCAGGAACGTCTGGTTGTCGGCGACGCTGACGTCGTAGACGTAAGGCGCCTGGTACTCATCCAACTCCTCCACGGCCGCCACGGCGCTCCAGCGCGGCCGGCAGACGGCGCGCCAGTGCTCGGCGGCCGCCAATGCGCCGTCGCGCCGGTGCGGATCCAACTCCGTCTCGCGGGCATAGCGCACGAGCGCGTCGCTGATGCGCAGGAGCTGCTCCGTGGTCGGCAACTGCTCGTCGCGCTCGATGAGCGAGAGCGTGCGCGGCGTGATGCCGGCGGCGCGTGCAAGATCGCGCATGCGCAGGTGCACGCTCTCGCGGACGTGGCGCAACTGGCGCGGGGTGAGCGGCACGAAGTCCGTATCGCGCCCCTGCGTGGCGCGCAGGGCACGGTTCAGCAGCTCGCGCTGCTGCGGCTGCCGCAGCTCCACGTGAGCCGCCAAGGCGGTGAGATCGCCGTGGCCGGAGACGGCGCAGCGCCAGTACCAACGGTAGCCGCCGGGCGCATCGTGGCGCGGCAGCCAGATGCGCGCGACTCTGGCGTGGATGCCGAAGCGCAGCAGCGCCAGCGCGACATCGCCGGCCGCCTCGTACGTCGGCAGGAGAACGCCTGCGACGTGGCCCTCCACCGCTCCGCAACGCTCGAAGAGACGCTCGAGCTCGGCGGAGAGATCCGCTTCGTCGGTCAGCTCCCAGCCGCGGGGCAGGCTATGGCCGCCTAGGCCCAAGCTCTCACGCAGAGCGACCTGTCTGACCGACAAGCCGGGAGACGGCGCGCGGCCGAGCGCGCTTATCCGGCCCTGCGCCTGCGCCGTCGCACCGACTTCGGCGGGCGCCACGCGTCCGGCCAGCATACGCGGCACAGGGAGGTAGTCGCCCGGACGCACCTCGCTGCCCGGCAGCAGCTCCAGGCGCCCGGAGCGCAGGGCGTAGAGGCTGTGATCGCCGGTGACCGTCACCGACCGTCCGCAGGTCGTGCGCACGCGATACATGACGCTGGGGGCGCGGTGGCGGATGAGCCAGGTGATCGGCTTCATCTCGACGGCGTACGTCCGCGGGTCCAGGCCGGCAGTGTAGAGCGGGCGGTCTGGGCGGTGCAGCTCGGTGCCGTTGGATGCCAGCGCGTCGGTACGGCGGTCGAGCGCGCGATCGACGAGCTGTCCAATCGTCGTACGCAGCGGGACTAGGCTGCCTCCGTCGTCGACCCAAAGGAGCATCGGCTCCGCTCCATCGAGGCTCTTGCCGGAGCCGGTGACGCCCAAGAGCGTCTGCTCCCGGTGCCCGCGCTCGATGCCGCGGGCCAGCGCCGCCACAGCCTTGGGCTGGTCGCCGGCGAGTTGGTAGGGTGCCTCGAGCTCGAACGCGGCCGATGGTTTTGTCGTCACGGGTACATCGATCATTCGCCTGGCGGGAGACATCCCCCACCGTATACCCCGCCCGCGCCGCCACAGCCCCCCGGCGGGGTGCCTGTGACCAGGACACACCCCGCTTGGTTTGGAAGAGGGGCTGCGATGACTCAGAAACCGTTGCTCTTCAGCGGTAACTCGAACCAGGAGCTCGCCGCTGAGATAGCGCGAGCGATGGAGACGCGCGTCGGCCATGCTCTGGTAACGCGGTTCAAGAACGAAGAGACGCGGATCCAGATCCAGGAGAACGTCCGCGGAGCCGAGATCTTTGTCATCCAGTCGATCTGCAAGTCGCCGGACGGTCTGGGCGTCAACGACGCCGTCATGGAGCTCTTGTTGATGATCGACGCCCTGCGCCGCGCCTCCGCGTATCGCGTGACGGCGGTGGTGCCCTACTACGGCTACGCCAAGCAGGACAAGAAGACCACCGGGCGCGAGCCGATCTCAGCCAAGCTGCTCGCCAACATGATCACGGCCGCCGGCGCCAAGCGGATGGTGACGATGGACCTCCACGCCGCGCAGATCCAAGGCTTCTTCGACCTGCCGGTGGACAACTTGATGGCGATGCCCACGCTGTGCAACTATCTGCGCCGCAAGGGCCTGCAGGGCGACCGCATCGTGGTCGTCTCGCCCGACGCCGGCGGCGTGGGGCGGGCCGAGGCCTTCGCCAAGCGGCTGGGCGCGCCGCTGGCCATCACCTTCAAGCGGCGGCCGCAGCCCGATGTCTCCGAGGTCACGGAGATCGTCGGCGAGGTCGACGGCCGCATCGCCGTGATCGTCGACGACATGATCTCTACCGGCGGCACGCTCGTCAAGGCGGCAGAGGCGATTCTGGGGCGCGGCGCGCGCGAGGTCTTCACGCTGGCATCGCACGGCATCTTCGCCGGCGACGCGATCGCGCAGTTGGAGCAGTCGCCGATCAGCGAGGTCGTCGTCACCAATACGATTCCAGTCCGCCCTGAGGCGCTGAGCAACGGGAAGATCAAAGTCCTCTCCGTGGCGCAGACGTTCGCCGATGCGATCAAGCGCATCACCGCCAATCGCTCCGTCTCCGAGCTCTTCAATCGCGAAGAGTCCGCGGAGAGAGAGGACCAGCAGGCGTTGGAGCCGTCGACGGCGCTGGTCACCTAAGCCTCGCGGCGCCGATCAGTGAGGAGATGAGAGCCGTATGTCTTCAGCCACCATCGAGCTCAAGGTCATGCCGCGCCCCGGCGTCGGAGGCGGGGCGGCGCGCAAGGTTCGCCAGCAAGGGCTCGTTCCCGCCGTCGTCTACGGCCATGGCCAGACCTTCCCGATCTCCTTCTCGCCCAAGGAGTTCCATGACGCGCTCGGGTCGCACAGCCCCACGTCCGTGCTCTTCACCCTGAAGGGCGCCGGAAGCAAGAGCGTCACGGCACGCATTCGCGACTTTCAGCTCGACGTGCTCAACGGGCGCCGCGTCTTGCACGCCGACTTTCAGATCGTCACGCGCGACGAGGCGGTGCGTGCGAGCGTCGCGGTCGTCACCGTGGGCGTCGCCAAGGGCGTCAAGGACTTCGGCGGCATCCTCGACGTGCTGCTCCACGACATCGAGATCGAGGCGCCCGCGGCGCAGGTGCCGGAGTCGCTGGAGATCGACGTCACCGCGTTGGGCATCGGCGACCACGTCACGGTCTCCGAGTTGAAGTTGCCCAAGGGCGTCAAAGTCCTCGCTAGCCCCGAGACCGCGATCGTCGCCGTCGAGGCCTCCAAGATCGAGCGCGCCCTCGCGGAGGCCGAGGTGGCGGCGGCCGCCCCAGCCGTCGAGCAGCAGCCTGAGGTCATCACTCGCGGCAAGGAAGGCGAAGCCGAATAGAGCACGTCAGACTCGTGGTGGGGCTGGGGAATCCCGGCCCCACCTACGCCTGCACTCGCCACAACGTCGGCTTTCGGGTGATCGACGCTCTAGCGGATCGGCTGGGCGGGATCTCGTGGAAGAGCAAGCATCAGGCCTTGCAGATGATGCTGCCGCAGCGCAACGCGTTGCTGGTCAAGCCGCAGACGTTCATGAACCTCTCTGGCGAGGCGGTGGCGCCCATCGCGCGCTTCTACCGCGCCGGAGCGGATCGCATCCTGGTCGTGAGCGACGACATGGACCTGCCCGCGGGTAGGCTGCGCATGCGTGCCGGCGGCTCCGACGGAGGCCAGCGCGGCCTGCGATCGATCATCGAGCGGCTGGGCACGCAGGAGTTTGCGCGCTTGCGCATCGGGATCGACCGCCCCGTCCATGATGCCGTCGACCACGTGCTCTCCGGTTTCGATGCTGGGGAGGAGCAGTTGCTCCGCGAGCGCATCCCCGTCGCGGTGGAGGGGATTCTGCTCTGGCTGGAGGCCGGCTTGCAGACCGCCATGCAGTTTGTCAACGCGCCACGGTGAGCGCACGATGAATCCTGGCCCGCGCCTGCTCATTACGATCGGTGTGGCGCTCGTCGTCTTGGGCGTGTTGTGGGCGCTGCTCCCCCAGGTTCGCGTGGGGCGGCTGCCGGGCGATCTCACCCTCGGCGGCGACCGCTGGCGCATCTACCTTCCGCTGGGAAGCTCGCTGTTGCTCTCCGCGCTGCTCACCCTGCTCTTGGGCGTGCTCTCGTGGCTCTTCGGGGCGCGTCGCTGACGGGCGAGGTTTGAGTTCCGGGCGAAAGGTAACGATACTAAAGACATGAGCGCCTACGCCGGTTCCACGATCGTCATCCGGGTCGAGCCGGGCGCGCTGGCCGGCCGAACCACCTTCTTCTCCGATCTCGGCTTCATGCTCGAGCATGCGGTTCATCCCGTGGTGGTGGCCGACGAGCCGGGCGCCGCAAAGCGACTCGCCGGCCGCCTCAACCAGCTCGGCAGCGCCGGGGTCGGCCTCTCCGGAGCCGACGCGGGCCTCATCCTCGCCGGCGCCAACGCGGAGATCCGCGCCATCAACCCGGCCCTGCTGCACACCCTCTTCGCGAACGGCTACCTGCCGCTCATCGATCCCGAGGGCTTGAGCCTGGCGGCGGAGGGCATTCGCCTCGCTGCCGACGATGTGGCGCGCGCCGTCGCAGCCGTTTTGGAGGCCAAGCGCGTGCTCTTCTTTCACGCCGGAGGCGGCGTGGCAGACCCGCGGACCGCAGAGGTCATCGCCGATCTCACGCCCGCCGAGGCGCTCGCCTTGGCCGACTCGGGGAGCTTGGATGCCGAGCTCGCCTCCGCCGCGCGCGCCGCCGCGCGCTCCGTGCGCGCGGGCGTCGAAGCCGCGGAGATCCTCGACGGCCGCGTCGCCCACGCCGCGATCGTGGAGATGCTGACCGAGTCACACCTGGGCACGCGCGTCACCGGCTCCATCCGCATCGCCCGCGCCTAGCGGCACGGATCCTCGCGCCCTTGCATAAAGGCGATGCGGGCGCCGATCGGCGGGTGGGTGGCGAAGATGAGGGCAGCCCAGCGCGGCGGACAGGGCTGCGCAAGATCCTCGTCGGCGAAGCGTACGAAGGTGCGCACACCCGCCGCGCGATCGCCGTTGAGCCGCAGCGCGAAGGCATCGGCACGATGCTCGACACCGCGCGAGATGGCGTTGCCGATCGGCTGCACCGCCAGACTCAGGGCTACGGCGATGGCCAGGAGCGCGGGCACGCGGCTCTCCGGCGGCAGCGATCGGCGGCGCCGGGGCTCCAGCAGCTCGGTGGCCACCAGCCCAGCCGCCGCAAAGAGCCAGGCCCACGCAACGCCGCGGTAGACGTCGCCGTGCACCGCGTGCCCCATCTCGTGCGCAAGAACGAAGAGCACGTCGTCGCGACCGTAGCGCGCCAGCAGCGTATCGCCGACCACGATGCGCTCCGTCTTCCAGAAGCCGAAGACGAAGGCGTTGGCCGCCTCCCTCTGCGCCGAGAGATCGGCGACGAAGATCTGCGGCCGGCGCAGCCCCGCGCGCGCCGCCTGCTGCTCGATAGCGCTTCGTAGCGGCGTCTGCGGGAACGGATGGTAGGCATTGAAGAGCGGCGCGATCCATAGCGGCACGACAACCGCCATGCAGACTGCGACCGGCGCCAGGGCGGCGGCGAACCAGAGCGACCACCATCGCCGGCGCAGCACGCCGATCGCCTGCGCCACGATCGCGGCGGCGACCAACCCCAGACCCAGCGACGCCGCCTGGTTGGAGAGAAACGTGGCGAGCGTCTCGCGCGAGAGTCCCAAGCCGCGCGCGGCCAGGACGCCCGCGACGTCGAATGGTAGGCCCCAGGCCCAGAGCCAGAGCGCTAGCAGCGCGCCGATCAGCGCGTAACGCCGGATCCGCGGCGCGTGCGGCAGCACGCGTGCGAGCGCAAGGTCCCAGCGCAGCAGCAGCAGGGTGATCGGCGCCAGCAGTGCCGCGGCCAGCTCCAGCAGCGCGCGCATGCGTCCGTAGCGGCCGACGCAGCGCGCCTGGGCTTGCCGCGCCGGATCGACGAGGCTCTGCGCAGGCCTGCTCAGGAGTTGTGGCGGCGGGATCGCCGCCACGCGCCGCGCATCGGCGGCGGCATCGAACGCCGGATGGTGGCAGCGCTGCACCTGCAGCGTCGCCAGGAAACCCGCGCCTGCCGCGACGAGGAGCCAGAGAGCCAGCACCCGCACGATCATGTGAAAAAGAGGCTCCGTCGGCGACGGAGCCTCTCTCTGTGCGCGACGAACGCCACTCGGTCAGGCGAGCTTGCGCAGCTCGTCGAAGATCTGCTCTTCGTCCGGTTGCTCTTTGATGTCGTGCACATCGATGTAGCGGACGAAGCCGTTCTTATCGATGAGGAACACGGCACGCTCGGAGAAGCCCTCCGAGCGAAGCACGCCGTAGCTCTTCGCGACCTCGCCATGCGGCCAGAAGTCGCTCAGAATCGGGTAATTGAGACCACCGAGCGACTCCACCCACTTGGCGCTGGAGGGCTTGGTGTCGATGCTAATGCCCACGACCTGGGCATTATAGCCTTCGAAGCGCTCGAGTTGCTCGGCGTACGAAGGCATCTGAGACGTTCAGACCGGGGTGAATGCGAGCGGGAAGAAGACCAGAGCCACGTTCTTCCCCATCTGATCGGAGAGCTTCCATTTCCCGTCCCCATTTGCGATGGGGACCTCGAAATTGGGAGCCTTGTCGCCGACCTTCAGGGTCGAGGTCTGGTTCGCCACACTCGTACGCCCTTTGGTTACCGCCATGGTGTCAACCGTGACCTTTCCGTTGGGTGTAGTGAGGAGCTGTGATCCGCACGATCAATCCTCGAACGTACGGATGATACCCGGCTCGACGGGATCGAGCAGGCACCCGAGGGCATGCATCACCGTCTTACGCTGAACGCCGGCCGCCCCCGCGGGTCCGACGGGCCAGCCCAAGCGATGGTCGAGCGGCTGGACCGCACGTGGCGGGCGCGCCTGCCCCGATTGCTCGGGCTCGACGGTGATCAAGATGGTTGGTATACCGTTGGCTTCGATGGCTCGCTGTACATGCACGACCGTGCGGTGACAGAGCGGTCACCCGCCGGTCAACAGCACGGCATCGGTTGGGCTGCGCTCGATGCGCCGCGCAATCTCCGGCGCCGTCTGGTCGATCACCTCTTTCATGCGCAGCGTGTAGCCCATCATGCCGAAGTGCAGAGGGGCGACGCCGCCGATGAAGCCCTCCCGTTGCAACTCGCGCAGGCGGTCGATCGGGAAGACGGCATTGATATCCTGCAGCGCCGAAGAGGTATCGTAGTGGCCGTGCGTGACCATCAGGTCCGCCGCGGATACGTCTCCCGGAACCTCGCGATAGGACGAGTCGCCGTCCAGGTGGTACGGCTCTTGGCTCTTCAGGTGCACGCCGGCGGTCGAGACCAGGGCGATCGTTGCCTGCGAGAGATCCTTCGCGAATGGCGTATATGGGATCGCGCGTCGAGAGAGCTCCATATGCTGCCGTGTTCAGGAGCGGCCCGCGCGCTCCTGCGCGTCGAGCTGGCCTGCCCACGAGACGCGGTTGCGCCCGTCGCGCTTGCTGCGATACATGGCGGCATCCGCCGCCTCCAACAGCTGCTCGACCGCGGATGCGTCGTCGGGAAAGCTGGCCACGCCGATGGAGGCGCTCACGCCCGCGTGCAACGCCGCGATCCCGAGGCGAATGCGCTCGGCGCGATCCAACGCACGGCCTTTGCCCTCATCCAGCAGGGCCAGGCAGAACTCGTCCCCGCCGTTCCGCGCAACGATCGCGTGCGCGTCGGCGGTGCATTGGTGCAGCACGCGCGCGATCGCGCGCAGCACGTCGTCTCCCGCGGCGTGCCCCAGCCGGTCGTTGACAGCCTTGAAGTGGTCGGTATCGACGAAGAGCAGCGAGACGGCCGCGTACCGATCACGCGCCGCAGGCGCCAGCTCTTCAGCCAAGCGCGCGCGAAAGGCGCGCGGCGTCAACAGGCCCGTCAGTCCGTCGGTGGTCGCCTCGGCGACGTGCCGCTCGATGCGCGAGGCCGCCTCCAGCGTCCCGCCGCAGGCCTCGCCCAGCAGCGTCGCCAGCTCGATCGAGTCGGCATTCGGCGAACGCGCCAGGCCGCCGGCGTAGAGCACGCCGCAGAGCCGATCGCGGTGGAAGATCGCCAGCGCCATCGATCGCGGCGCGTCGGGCACCAGCGGCTGGGTGGCGGTACCTCTGCCGCGCGAGGAGAACTGCGCGCGCCCCGTGCGCGCGGCCAGCGCCACCACGTTCTCGCCCTCGTCGCGGCGCAGGCACACGCCCCGCCACGCCGCCGCGGTGGCGCCCAGCCCGTCGGTGCAGAGCAGATCCTCGCGCTCGGCTCGGAAGAAGAGCAACAGTTGACACGGCACCAGGCGCGCGACGGCATGAAAGAGCGCCGCGCGCGCGGCCGCCTCGCCGTCGGCCGCGGCCTGTGCCACCTCGCGAACGGCCTCGGCCAGTGCGCGGCTGCGCGAGCGCTCCTCGCCCAACCTGCCGCGCAGCGTGCCGGCATACCGCGCGGCA
>JAGWST010000287.1 GCA_028869325.1 bacterium
CGCATTCTGGAGGGCGCGGCCGCGGCGCGCGAGCGGATCGCGGGGCTCGCCGCCGAGATGGCCGGAGAGCTGGAGCGGGCGCTCTCGATCGCCATGGATGCCACCGACGTCAATCGACTGCGTGACCGCGCGCGCCTGCACATGCTGGTGGACGGGGCGGTGGCTCGCGTCGGCGGAGGCTTCGCGCAGCGCGTCGGCGCGGAGAGCGCGCAGGCGCTGCTCGCGCTGGCATGCGCCGCCGGCGCCGAGGAGCCCGACGCCTCCGTGAGCGATCTGCTCGCCCGGCGCTTCGGCCAAGAACCGGGCACGGGCGCATGGGCGGGAGAGCTCTCGCGCGCCGTGGCGGGGAGCATCGTGCTGCGCGCCGTGGGCGGCCCGGCGGTCGGCTTCGCGCACGCGGTCTCGACGCGCTTTGCGCAGGCCGGAGCGGGGCAGTACATGAAGCGCGAGCTGCTGCAGGACTTGCGCGGCGCCATCTTTCCAGCGCTGCGCCTGGATCTGGCCGCCTTCGGCGCGCAGATCGCGCAGCTTGTCGCCGGCGCCTACGACGACCTTGCCGCGGAGGTCGCTCGGGCGGCGGAGCGCGTACGAGATCAGAGCGTCGGAACGATCGACCGCGTCGCCGGCGAGTCGCCGAGCGAGGCGCAGCGCGCGGCGCGCGTCGAGGCGCTGCAGCGGATGCGCGACGCGCTGATCGGCGACGTGCTCGGCATCGAGGACGCCATCGAGGCGTTCTCCGCGCCGCCGGAGCCCACGTCTTTCGACGCCGTCACCTATCGTACGGCCGTCGCGTTGGACGAGGAGCAGGCGCCCTTCGATCCGGAGGCCTACGGTTTGGGCCTGCGTCCGGAGCGCTGGCGCGTGGTGGTGCTGGGCGCCCTCCGGCGCGGCAAGTCGAGTCTGATCAACAGCGTCGGGGGCCGGCGCATCCTCGGCGACGAGGCCGGCGGGGAGACGGCGGCCTTCCCCGTGCACGTGCGCTACGGACCCGCCGAGCGTGCCAGCGCACTGCAGCCCGACGGCTCGTGGAGAGAGGTTCCGTACGACGAGGCCACCGATCACGCGACGCGCTCGCCGATGCTGGTCGAAGCGCCGTGGAAGATGCCCAAGCAGTTGGTGCTGGTGCATGCGCCCGCGTTCGACACGGGCGACGAGCGCGCGGAGGAGATCTGCATCGCCGCCGCCGGCGCGGCCAGCGAAGTGCTCTGCCTCTTCTCGCGCCAGCTCTCCGAGCACGAGCTGGCGCTCTACCAGCGCATCTCCGAGTTGGGGAAGGAGATGCTCTTCGTGCACACGATGGCGGACAACGAGCAGTCGGCCGACCGCCGCAAAGTGGTGGAGCTTGCGGCGCGCTACCTGCGTGAACGCCGTATCAAGACGGGGCGCATCTTCACCATCTCGACGCGCGAGTACCGGCAGGCGCTGCAGGAAGGCCGCGCGCCCGCCGGCTGGAACGAGTTCGAGGCGCTGGTCACCACGCTGGAGTCGCATGCCGAGGCGCACATGCAGCGCTTGGCCCGCGCCCAGCGCGAGCAGCGGCGCATGGCCTCAGAGACGGCCCAACCGCAGGCTGAGGCGAGCGGAGAGCACGGCATCGGCGCCGCACTGCGGGGCCTCTTCAAGCGGCGCTGAGGCGACAAAAGGCACGCGCCGCCGCGCGGGTGAAACTTGACGGGTGCCGCGCTCGTACAAGGCCTCGATAGGAGGCATCTCCGCATGTGGCTGACGCGATTCGCCATTCAACGTCCGACGGTGGTGACGCTGTTCTTCTTGGCGATCGCGCTCTTTGGGACGATCGGCTACTTCTCGATGGGCGAGAACATCATGCCGAACGTGGCGTTCCCGTTCGTCGGCGTGAACGCCGCCTATCCGGGCGCTAGCCCGGAGGAGATGGAGCGGCTGGTCATCAAGCCGATCGAGGATCAACTGCAGAACGTCCAGCACGTTCACCGCATCACCGCCTTCGCCCAAGACAGCACGGCGTTCGTGGGCGTCCAGTTCAAGCTGGGCACCGATATCAACGTGGCGCAGACCGACGTGCAGAACGCGGTCGACTCCGCCAAGGTCAACTTGCCGAGCGACCTCAATCCGCCGCAGGTACAGAGGTTCGATCCGTCCTCGCAGCCGATTCTGCTGGAGTCGGTGACCTCCACCACACTCTCCGCGGTCGCGCTGGGCAACGTGGTGCAGAACACCATCGTCTCGCAGCTGCGCGGC
>JAGWST010000288.1 GCA_028869325.1 bacterium
GGCGACGGAAGGCGTCCTCGAAGCCGCTCGCGCGCACCACAGCAGCGCGGCCGAGAGCAACCTCACGATCAATGCGCTCGCCTTCCATGCCGCCGATTTAGGCGCGGCCGCCGCCCCCGTGGTCACCCGGCGCGCCGGCGTGTTGCGGGTCGCCGCGGTGAACCAGCGTACCTCGCCCGCCGGTGAGGCCCTCGCCCACTTCGCGGGGCTGGTCGCGGAGAGGACCTCCGGCGAGGTAAGCGTCGAGCTCGATATCCCGTACGGGGGAAAGGGACGCGGCGAGACTCAGGCCCTCATCGAGTTGGCCTCCGGAGAGCTCTCGATCGCATCCATCAACTGCTCCGTTGCCGGCAACATCCTGCCCGCCGTGCAACTGCTGGACCTACCGTTCCTCTGCGACTCCGTAGCTCACGCGCTAGCCGTGCTCGACGGGCCCTATGGGCAGCGCATCCTGGCCGATGCCAGCGAGAGCGGCCTGCTGGCGCTCGGGTTCCTCGAAAACGGCATCCGCCACCTGACCTCCAATCGACCGGTGCGCCGCCCGGAGGATCTCCGCGACGTGCGCCTGCGCGTGCAGGAGTCGCCCCTCTATCTCTACCTGGCCGATGCGCTGGGCGCGATTCCAACGCCGGTCCCGTATACGCAGCTCGCCGAGAGCCTGCGCCGAGGCACGGTGGAGGCGCAAGAGAATCCGTTGAGCAATATCGCGGCGCTGCGACTCCACGAAGTCCAGTCCAGTCTCACGCTGACGGCACACACCTACTCCTGCCAGATCGTCTTTGCGAACGAGCGCGCACTGGAAGGGCTGGGAGAGCTGCGCCGAGTGGTGGAGGGAGCGCTACGCGACGCGATGACGTGGCACCGGCGGCGAGCGCGCGACGTGGAGCAGCAAGCGCTCACCGAGCTGCGCTCGCGCATGCAGGTCATTGACCTGACGCCGGAGGAGCGGCGAGCCTTTGCCGTTGCGGCGACCTCCGTCGACAACCGCATGGGAGAGCTGGTGGGGGTCGACGCGGTTCGGCGCATTCGCTCCGCCGCCGAAGCCGCCCGCTAAAAGAAGGCGTGCCGAGCGCGCCTTATGCCGGTCGGGGGCGGGCGCGATCCAGGATCGCGCCGAAGGCCACAGTGACCGGCAGGGTGCCGAAAGCATGGCCCCACTCGCCGCCCAGGCGGCTGGCGCAGAAGGCGTCGGCTACCGCCGGGGGCGCGTAGCGCACCAGCAATGCCCCTTGCAGCACGAGCGCCATGTGCTCGACCACGCGCCGCGCGCGTGCCTCGATCTGACCGCGCTCGGCCAGCTCGCGGTGCAGCCGCCCCATCGCGGCGTCCAGGTGGCGGTCGGCGCCGACCGCCGGCGAGAGCTCCGCGACGTACGCATCGAGCGTCTCCGGCTCCTTCTCCATGGCGCGCAAGACGTCGAGTGCGTTGACGTTCCCGGAGCCCTCCCAGATGGAGTTCAACGGGCTCTCGCGGTAGAGCCGCGGCAGGATCGACTCCTCAACGTAGCCGTTGCCGCCATGGCACTCCAGCGCCTCGGCGACGGACGACGGCGTGCGCTTGCAGATCCAATATTTGCCGATCGCCGTGCCGATACGCTTGAGCGCCGCCTCGCGCTCGTCGCCTGCGGCGCGGTCGCAAGAGGCCGCCAGGCGCAGCATCAGCCACGTCGCCGCCTCGCTCTCGATCGCCAGATCGGCCAGGACGTTGCGCATCAGCGGCTGATCGATCAACGCCTTGCCGAACGCGTAGCGGTAGGCGGCGTGGTGCAGCGCCTGGGCCAGCGCCTGGCGCTGCAGCGCGGCACTGCCTACGATACAGTCCAGGCGCGTGTGGTTCACCATCTCGATGATCGCTTGGACGCCGCGCCCCTCCTCGCCGATCAGCCAGGCATGGGCGCGCTCGAACTCCACCTCGCTGGAGGCGTTGGAGCGATTGCCAAGCTTCTCTTTGAGGCGCTGAATCGAGAAACTGTTGCGCGTGCCATCGTCCAGCACGCGCGGCAGCAGCAGGCACGAGAGACCGCCGGGCGCTTGAGCCAGCACCAAGAACGCATCGCACATCGGTGCGGAGCAGAACCACTTGTGTCCACTGAGCAGATACTCCGCACCGGGACCGCCCGCGCCCGCGGGCTCCGCGCGCGTGGCGTTGGCGCGCACGTCGGAGCCGCCTTGCTTCTCCGTCATCGCCATGCCGCAGAGCGCGCCGCGCTTCTCACCCGCCGCGCGTAGACCAGGGTCATATGCTAGGGAGAGCAGGCGCGGCTCCCAGCGCGCTGCCAGATCGCGCTGCACGCGCAGCGCCGGCACCGCGGCGTGCGTCATCGAGATCGGGCAGCCGTGTCCGGCCTCTGCCTGCGACCAAATGGCGAAGGCGGCGACGCGCGCCACGTGCGCTCCAGGGCGCGGCTCGCGCCAAGGCGAGGCGTGCAGACCGCGCGACACGGCCGTCTCCATCAGGCAGTGCCACGCGGGATGGAACTCGACTTCATCGATGCGGTGACCGAAGCGGTCGTGCGTGCGCAGAACCGGCTCGTAGGTGTTCGCCTCGAAACCCCAGCGAATCGCCTCCTCGCTCCCGGCCAGGAGGCCGATGGCGCCCAGCGAGTCGCGTGCCCACCCGGCGTCGAAGCGCTCAACGCCCTGGGCGAGCGCCGCGTCGGCGGCGAAGAGATCGTAGCCCGTCAGCGGCGGCGGCTGGTTGCGGACCTCGTGCGTCATGCCCGCGCCTTCACGATGAGCGCCTTGGCGATCCTCTCTGGGATCGCCCCCGTGCGAACGCGCAGGCGAGAGCGTTCGTTATCGGCAAGCAGGCAGGGCCGGGGCGGGTGCTACCGCCGGCGCCCCGCAAACGGAGGGTTTGACGGAATGAAGGGCTTGCTCTTGGCCGTGGCGCTGGCGCTAGCCGCAGCGGGGCGCGCATGGGCCGCGCCGGCTACGGAGGATCAGATCGCCAAAGCGGTGGTGAGCTATGCGATCAACGTGCAGCACCATCAGCTCATCCCCGCCGTCGACCACGTTGCGGTGGTAGGCAACTACGCGATCGCCGATTGGTCCTCCGGGGCCAACAACGGCGAGTCGCTGGCCGTCCACGGCTCCGCCGGCTGGCGCATCGTGGCGGCGAGCACGCAGGCCTTCGAGGAGAGCGATCTCCGCCGCCACGGCGTTCCGGCCGCGACGGCCAAAGCGCTGATCGCCAAGATCGCCGCGCTGGAGCGCGCCGAGACCGAGGCCGGCTAGCGCGGCGAGCCGGCCCGGCTCAGGCCTTGCGGAAGAACTCGACCGTCTCGCGCATCCCGTCCAGCAGCTTGGTCTGCGGCGTCCAGCCCAGAATGTCGCGGGCGCGCGCGCAGTTGAACTGCGCGTCGCGCGCGTCGCCGGGGCGCTGCGGCGCACGGATGACCGGTGCATCGAAGCCGGTGATGTTCTTCAGCGAGAGGAAGATCTGGTTGACGCTGGTGCGCTTATTGGTGCCGATGCAGAGCATCTCGCCGCCGGCGGCGTTCAGCGCCAGCAGATTCGCCTCGGCCACGTCTTTGACGTAAACGTAGTCGCGCGTCTGCTCGCCGTCCCAGAAGATCGTGATCCCATCGTGGCTGAGAAACTTTCCGATGAAGATGGAGATGACGCCGGCTTCGCCGTTGGGATCTTGACGCGGACCGTAGACGTTGCCGTAGCGTAACGCGGTGAAATCGAGGCCGTGCTGCGCCTTGAAGAAGCGCAGATAGTGCTCTCCCGCCATCTTGGAGATGCCGTACGGCGACTCCGGATGCTGCGGCGTCGACTCGTCGATCGGCAACTGGTCGGGCGTGCCGAAGGTCGCGCCGCTCGATGCGTAGATCACCTTACGCGCGCCGGTCTTCACCGCGTTGCTCAGCACATTGAGAAAGCCCACCATGTTCACCTGCGCGTCGAGGAGGGGATCGCGCGCGGAGATGGCGACGCTGTGCTGCGCCGCATGATGCGAGACGACCTCGGGTTTGACATCGTGAAAGACGCGGCCCAGCTCAGGGTCGCGAATATCCATGTGCACGAAGCTCGCGCGCGGATTGACGTTCTCCCGGCGGCCCCCGCCGTGATCCCAGAGATTGTCGACGACCACCACGTCGTGGCCCGCCTCGATGTAGCGATCGGCAATGTGCGAACCGATGAAGCCGGCCCCGCCGGTAACGATTATCCGCAAGCACTCGCTCCTGTCGTCTTGACGCCGGAGAGCATCGCGCAGAAGGCGCGTATGAATCTGTTGTTCCCCGCGCTCGCCGCCGCATGCATCGCGGGCTGCACGATGCCGCCGGAGTGGGCGCTGGGGTGCGCCTCGATCCTGGCGGCCGTTGCCCGCCTCGGCCGGCGGACGATTCTCCTCGCTGCGGCGATAGCCCTGGTCGTCTCCGCCTGGGACGCCGCGGCGCGCGATCCGCTTGTCGGGGAGCGCCCTGCCGGTATCGTCTCGCTCTCCGGTACCGTTGTCGAGAGCGGCAACGCACCACATGCGCCGTTCACGCTCTCCGGCACGCGCATCGGCACGCTGGAGGTGCATACCGTAAACGGGCCAGCGCGCGCAGGCGAGTACGTCACGGTGCGCGGGCGCTTGGAGCGCCTCGATCGCCCCGCGAATCCCGGCGCATCGTCCATCGCCGCACGTCTGCGCGCGCAAGGTGTGTCGGGCATCATCGATGGCCGCATCGTCTCGCGTACGCGGGGAGGCGGAGCGGTCGCGGCGATCGCCCGCATGCGCGCGTGGGTGCTGGAACGTCTCGCGCCGCTGCCGCAGCCCGCCGCGGCGCTGCTGGACGGCGCGCTGGCGGGCGAACGCGGATCGCTCGACGAGGGTGTCGCGCAAGCGTTCTCGCAGACCGGCACCACGCACGTGCTGGTCACGGCGGGGCTCCATCTCGGCGCGTTCGCCGCGATGCTGCTCTTCATTCTCCAGGCGCTCGGAGCGGGGCGCGTGGCCGCCGCGCTGGCGGCGCTGCTGGGCGTCGCGCTCTTCATCGTGCTCTCCGGCGGCCATCTGCCGGCGGTGCGTGCCGGCGTGATGGTCGCTTGCGCGCTGCTGGCACGCGCCTGCGGACGAGCGCCGCTCGGTGCCGAGGCGATCGCGCTCGCGGCCATCGTCGTGACGCTCTGGGAGCCGTGGGCGGTGCGCAGCGCATCGTTCGCCCTCTCGTTCTCCTGCGTCATCGCCATCGCGCTCTTCGCCGATCCCATCGCCAAGCGGCTCGATCGCTGGCGCCTTCCGCACCTGCTGCGCGAGGGCGTCGCGCTGACCCTGGCGACGCAGATCGGCGTCTGGCCGCTGCAGGCGGCGTTCTTTCTGCAGCTCGCACCGTACGCGCCGCTGGCGAACGCGCTGGTGGTCCCCATGCTCCCGGCCGCGCTCGGCGCGGGGATGCTCACCGTGGCAGATCCCATCTTCGCGCCGCTTGCGGCGGCGGCGTGCGGATGGATCCTGGGTGTCGTGCGACTGATCTCCGCGCTGCCCTTCTGCCATCTGGTCGCTACACCGCCGCCGTGGTGGGCGATCGCCGCGTACGACGCGGCGGCGGCGTGGCTCGGATTGCGGCGGTCGCGCGCGGCACTGCTCGGGGTGGCCGCCGCGAGCGCGCTCTGCCTCTGGCCACCGCGCCTAGCGGAGAGCGATGCGTTGCGCTTGGTGGCGCTGGACGTCGGGCAGGGGCAGTCGATCGCCGTGCTCTCGCGCGGGCGTGCCGCGTTGATCGACGGTGCTCCGGCCCCTCAAGGCATGCGCACCTTGGTGCCGTTCCTGGTGCGAGCAGGCATCCACCGCGTCGACGCCCTGATCGTCTCGCATCCGCACCAGGACCACCTCGCCGGCTTCTCCGCGGTGTTGCGAACCCTGCGTGTGGATCGCATGGTCGACGCCGGATGGCCGGCGCGCGGTGCGTTCGGCGCGCTGGTGGCCGACGCCGGCAGCGCGAACGTGCCGATCGAGCACGCCCGGGCGGGCGCACGTTGGGAGGTCGGCAATGCCGAGCTGAGCGCCGTCGCTCCGTTCCAGCGGCCGTTGCACGGGACCCACGACGACGTCGACAACGACTCCCTGATCGTGCGCGTCCGCCTGGGCACGTGTACCGTGCTCGTCATGGGAGACGCCGAGGCCGAGGAGGAGCGAGCGCTGCTCGAGGCCTACGCGCCGCAGGAGCTGCGTGCCGACGTGCTGGTCGCCGGCCATCACGGCTCCCGCTACTCCTCGAGCGCCGCCTTTCTCGCCGCGGTCCAGCCGCGCGTCGCCGTCATCTCCGTCGCGCGGCACAATCCCTACGGCCTCCCCTCGCCGCAGGCGCTCGAGCGGCTGCGCGCGGCCGGTGCGCGCCTCTTCCTCACCGCACGCGACGGCGGCGTCGATCTGCGGCTCTTCTCGTCCCCCGCAGGCTGCCGGATCGTCCTCCAGCACGACTAGGATCTGCGTTCGAAGACGCCGGCCACCAAGCCCGCGGCGACGATGACCACGAAGACGATGCCGCTCAACGCGCCGTTGCCCGGTGCGAATCTGCCCATCAGCAACGCAGCCACGATCGCGATCAGCACGCCCAAGGGCGCGAGTCGAGACTCTCCGGCGACGAACGCCCAGATCGCCTCCAGCTTCACGGTGTGGACTCGCGCGCGGCGCGCGCGCCCGGACGGCGCGCGAGTGCGATACAGATGGCGCTCACCGCCACAAAGACGGCGACGATCCATGCCAGCGAGAGATCCGTTTCCCACCACGCGATGCCGAGGCCCTCGCCCGCCCAAAACGTGCCGAACGACGTCAACATGATGCCCACCACGAACTTCATCGCGTTTTCGGGGACGCGGCGTAAGGGCTTGTGCAAGAGAAGTCCCGCCCCGGCGACGACGAGGGCCGCGGCCGCCGCGCCGA
>JAGWST010000289.1 GCA_028869325.1 bacterium
GCTGGACGACCCGCGGGCGCGGCGTCACGCCGATCGCGCGCGCAGCGCCGAGTACGAGCGCGAGAATCTGCGCGCGCTGGACGAGCTGGCCGAGAGCGGGCGCGTCGCCGTCGGGGAGTAGGAGACTCCTAGCGCGCGGTCATCTCGTTCCAGGCGCGGCGTAGTGCCGGCGAGAGGGCGGGGAGCGTATGCCCTGCCCCCCGCTGACGATACGTTCGTACGGTTGCGCCGGCGTTGCGCAAGACGTGCGCGGTTGCATCCATCTCCGCAACCGGGACGATCGTATCCGCGGTCCCCGAAACCAAGTAGACCGTCTTGCCGCGCAGGTGTCGGGCCAGCGCCGCGCGCTGCTCGTCGGTGAAGGCGCCGGCCGCCGCCAGCACGGCATGCCAGCGCTCCGGGTGCTGCGCGGCGATCCGGTAGACGGCAAAGGCCCCCATTGAGAAGCCCGCGAGATCGACGCGTGAGGCGTCGATCGCGAAGGCGCCCTGCGCGGCGGCCAGCCCATCGGCGACGTCGCGGGCGGCCAGGCCCTCGAAGCCGGCGTCGCCGCGCGCGTAGGGCGCGATCACGATGGCGCCCGAGCGCTCGGAGAGCCGCTGCACGATCGGCGAGCCGACCACCTCATCATCGCCCTGGCGCAAGCCGTGGAGAAAGACCACCAACGCGGCCGGCGTTCGCGCCGCGTACGAACGCGGAACGTAGACGCCCACCGGTTGCAGACTGCCGTCGGCGCTCGAGCGCAGCCAGACCTCGCCGGCGCCGCGCATCTCGGCCATGCGCGAGAGATGTCCGGAGCGCAGTTGCTCGATCGAGCGCTGCTCCAGGTCGATGAGGTTGCGCTCAAAGCCTGCGTAGGCGGCGCGCGGCTCGCCCAGCGGATGGGTGCCGGGACGGAAGTCGCCGGCATCGCGGTAGAGGCGCGCGCGCAACAACAACATGACGTGATCGCCCGCGAGGCGCTCGATCGCGGCGCTGCTCTCCAGCAGCCGCCGCTGCGCCGCGTCGATGGCCTGCAACGGCGGAGCCGAGGCGCCGCCCTGCATCGCCACGACGGCAACCGGCCCGCACGCGGCGAACGCGAAGGCGAGAGCTCGGAGGAGCCTTCCTCCGTACCGCATGCCTCATCTTATGCCGGGAAGCCGGCCGAAGGAATAGGCAGGCGCCGCGGCCCAGCCGGGGCAAGATTGGGCAATGCCGGAGAAGACGACCAGCGCCCGGCGGCGGGCCCAGGAGCTGCGCGCGGCGCTCGACGAGGCGAACTACCGCTACTACGTGCTGGATGCGCCGACCATCAGCGACGCGGAGTACGATGCGCTGCTGCGCGAGCTGCAGACGCTGGAGCGCGAGCATCCCGAGCTGGCGACGCCCGACTCACCCACGCAGCGCGTGGGGGCGCCGCCCCTGCAGGCGTTTCCCCCCTTCCAGCATCGCCATCAGATGAGCTCGCTCGGCAATGCCTTCAGCGAGGAGGAGCTGCGCGCGTTCGACGCGCGCGCGCGCAAGCTGGCCGGGCGAGGCGACTTCGTCTACGCGGTGGAGCTGAAGATCGACGGCTTGGCCGTTGCGCTGCACTATCGCGACGGCGTCTTCGAGCGCGGCGGCACGCGCGGTGACGGCCACACGGGCGAGGAGATCACGGCCAATCTTCGCACCGTGCGCTCGATTCCGTTGCGCCTGCGCGGCGAGGTGCCACCCTTCGTGGAGGTGCGCGGAGAGATCTACCTCAAGCTCAGCGACTTCGAGCGCATCAACGCGCAGCGCGCGAACGCCGGCGAGCCGGTCTTCGCCAACCCGCGCAACGCCGCGGCGGGCGCCGTGCGCCAGCTGGACTCCTCGATCACCGCACGCCGCCCGCTCTCCTTCTGGACCTATCAGCTGGCGGGGAGCGAGCCCGAGCTTGCGATCGCCTCGCAGGTCGCCGCCCTCCAGCAGTGTGCCGCGTGGGGCCTTCCCGTCAACCCGAACGTTCGCCGTATCGACGACATCGAGGGCGTGATCGAGTTCTGCAACCAGTGGGAGGGACGGCGCGAGGAGCTGGACTACGAGATCGACGGCGTGGTCATCAAGGTCGACGATCTCGCGCTGCAGGGGGAGATGGGCTCCGCCGGGCGCGAGCCGCGCTGGGCGGTGGCCTACAAATTCAAGCCGCGCGAGGCCTACACGAAGTTGCTCGACATCACCGTGCAGGTCGGGCGGACCGGCGCGCTGACGCCCGTGGCGATTCTGGAGCCGGTGGTCGTGGGCGGCGTGACCGTGCGTAATGCCACGCTGCACAACGAAGAGGAGATCGCGCGCAAGGACGTGCACGTGGGCGACGTCGTGATCGTGCGTCGCGCCGGCGATGTGATTCCTGAGGTTGTCGGCCCGGTGAAGGAGCGGCGCAGCGGCAAGCTGGCGCCGCTCTACAAGGTTCCCGCGCGCTGCCCCGTCTGCCACGCCGCCGTCGACCGCCCCGAGGGCGAGGTGGTCTATCGCTGCACCAATGCCTCCTGTCCGGCGCAGCTCAAGGAGCGCATCCGCCACTTCTGCGGCCGCGGCGCGATGGATATCGAGGGCATCGGCGAGCAGCTGGCCAGTCAGCTGGTGGATAGCGGCCTGGTGCACGACATCGCGGACATCTTCGCGCTGACGGGTGAACGGCTGGCGGCGTTGGAGCGCATGGGCACGAAATCGGCGCAGAACATCATCGATGAGCGCGAGCGCGCACAGGAGCGCCCACTGTGGCGTCTGCTCAACGGCCTCTCCATCCGCTTCGTCGGCTCGCAGAACGCGCAGATCCTGGCCGATGCCTTCGGCGAGCTGACCGAGCTGGAAAACGCAAGCGTGGAGCGGTTGACGGCGGTGCCGGGGATCGGCCCCAAGATCGGGCAGAGCGTCTGGCTCTTCTTCCAGCAGCCGCAGAATCGCAAGCTGCTGCAAAGACTTCAGGCAACCGGCGTGCGCACCTCGCAGCCGCGCCGCGCGATGCAGGCGGCGGCCGGGGTCGCCGGCAAGACGTTCGTGTTGACGGGTATGCTGCCGCACCTCACGCGCGAGGAGGCCGGGGCGAAGATCGTGGAGGCCGGCGGCAAAGTCACCGGCAGCGTCTCCAAGAAGACCGACTACGTGGTGGCCGGCGAAGAGGCCGGCTCGAAGTTGACCAAGGCACAGGAGCTGGGCATCGCCGTCATCGACGAGGCGGCGTTGCTGGAGCTTTTGGGGTCCAGCGGCGCTGGCGCGTGAGGCCGCTGGAGTCGGTTCGCGTCGTCACGCTGGCGACCAACGTGCCCGGACCCTTGGCCGCCGCACGGCTGCACGCGCTGGGCGCCGCCGTGGCCAAGATCGAGCCGCCGGTGGGCGACCTGCTCGCGCGCGTCGCGCCGCGCTGGTACATGCTTCTCCACGACGGCGTCGAGGTGCTGCGCTTGGATCTCCATCTCGACGCGCAGCGTGCGATCTTGGAGCGGCATCTGGCGCA
>JAGWST010000290.1 GCA_028869325.1 bacterium
CCAAGGGCCTGCGCGTGGTCGAGCCGGCGAGGCTGCGCCCATTTGCCGAACAGGCGAAGACGATGCAAGCCGACGCCTTCGCCGTGGCGTCCTATGGGCGCATCCTTCCCGGCGAGCTGCTGGCCGTTCCGCCGCGCGGCGCGTTCAACGTCCATCCGTCGCTGTTGCCGCTCTACCGCGGAGCCACGCCGTTGCAGAGCGCATTGCTGGACGGAGCGCGGGAGACGGGCGTGACGATCTTCCTGATGGACGCCGGAATGGACACCGGCGAGATCGTGCTCCAAGAGTGCACGCCGATCTCGCCCGACGAAGAGTACGGCATGCTGCACGATCGCTTGGCCGCACGCGGCGCCGAGCTGCTGCTGCAGGCGCTGGCCCTCGCCGCCGACGGACCCCCGCCGGCGCATGCGCAGTGTGGAGACGAGCGCGAGATCGCGCGCACCGTGACCCACCCGTTCTCCAAGCGCGACCGGCTTCTGGATTGGACGCAACCCGCGCGCCGCATCGTCGACCGTATTCGCGCCTTCGCGCCGCAGCCGGCGGCGCAGACCAGCGTGCGCGGGCATCTCGTCAAGTGTCTGCGCGCGCGTCTCGTCTTGGAGGGCGGCGCCGAGGCCGTGAGGCCGGGAACGGTGCTCGATACGTTCGCGGACGAGCTGCGCGTCGCCGCCGGCGAGGGTGGGGTCGTCGCTCTGCAACGCGTCATACCGCAGGACAGGGGCGCGATGAGCGGCGCCGATTTCGCGCGCGCGGTGCTCGCGCGCTGGTGCGATGGCGAAGCCACTTCCCGCTTCGATTAAGGCCGCCGGGGCACGCGAGCTCGCGCTGCAGGTGCTGCGCGACGTCTTCGGGCCGGCGCAGCGCGGCGCCCAGGAGAGCCTGGAGTATCGCGCGGCGCGCGCCGAGCTCTCGCCCCGCGACCTCGCCCTGGCCACGGAGCTAGCCTACGGCACGGTGAAGATGCGCCGGCGCCTAGAGTGGTATCTGCGCCCCTACGCGCGCGAGCGGCTGCACACGTTGCCCGAGCCGATTCGCGAGCTGCTCTTCCTTGGCGCCTACCAGTTGCTGCTCGCCGGCGGCATCGCCGAGCACGCCGCCGTCTTCGAGACGGTCGACCTGGCACGCCGGCTTGGGCATCGTGGCACGGCGGGGCTGGTCAACGCGATCTTGCGGCGTATCCAGCGCGAGCGCCCCGCGCCGCCGGCGGCCGGCGAGTTCGCCGACGGCGACGACTACCTGGGCACGCTGTACTCGTATCCGACCTGGATCGTGCGCGCGTGGCGAGCGCGCTTCGGTGCGCGGCTGGTCGAGCTGTTGGAGGCCGGCAATCGGCCTGCGCGCGGCGCGCTGCGGATCAACACCCTGCGCGGCGGGGTGGAGGAGGCGCGCGGCGAGCTGGCCCGTCGCGGCCTCGCGACGGAGGTCTCGCCGCTGGCGCCCGATGCGCTCCTGCCCGTGGATGGGCGCTTCACGCGAGCCTTGGAGGAGGCCGCCCCGGGCCGCTGGATGCTGCAAGGGGAGACGGCGGCCTTGGCGGCCCATCTGCTGGCGCCGGAGCCCGGGCAGACCGTCATCGACCTCTGCTGCGGCCGCGGCCACAAGAGCCTGCAACTGGCCGCGATGATGGAGAACCGAGGGGTTCTGTGGGCCGTGGACGACCACGCGGGCCGGCTGGCCGCGCTGGCGGCGGCCGCAGAGGCCGCCGGCGCCGGCTGCATCCGC
>JAGWST010000291.1 GCA_028869325.1 bacterium
GTGTACGAATGGACACCGGACCCTCTTCGTCACCGCAGCCGGTCTGCTCAACGAGTTACTCGATGCCAAACGCGATGGTGGTTTGGCTCGCAAGCTACGCAGCATCGATCGTTTCGATCTGCTCCTGATCGATGAACTGGGATACATCCCGTTCGAACGTGAGGCAACTGACCTTCTCGTCCAAGTCATCTCGCAACGCTATGAACGCAAGAGCCTCGCGATTACGACGAACCTCGCCTTCGAGCAATGGACGCAAGTCTTCCCCGATGCCATGACGGCCTCGGCGGTCATCGATCGGCTCATTCACCATGGCTCGGTCTTCGAGTTCACCGGCACCAGTCACCGCTTACGCAACCGCGGGGGGAAGCCGACCAAAGGCGGCCGAACCTAACCCGCCTCAAGGGTTCAATTTTCGCGAGCGAAGGGTTCATTGTTTCGCGAGCGTTACCAGACGTTTCCCAAGCTCGCAGCGATGCTCGACGAGGCCGAGAGCGACGTGCTGGCGTTCATGCAGTTTCCCAAGGCGCATCGCAAACAGATCGCCTCGACCAATCCACTGGAGCGAGTGAACGCCAAGATCAAGCGCCGCACCGATGTGGTAGGCATCTTCCCGAACGAAGCCGCCATCGTGCGGCTGGTCGGGGTGCTGCTGTTGGAGCAGAACGACGAGTGGCAACTCCAACGCCGCTACATGCAACTCGAAGGACTCAAAGAGATCAGCGATAATCAGGTGCATCGGCTCTCAGTCGTGATTACCGGCTGACGGCGAACCCCGCCAAGAGCCACGGTTCATACGCCACGCCCTGGGACACGATCCGTGGCATGCACAGAGCATAGAACGCTCGTGCGAAGCCGGCGCGAAGGCTCGCCCCTACGGTCTCCGCGGCGTGCGCACTCGCTCGTAGCGCGAACGATCACCGCCCACGGGGATCGTCGCGTCGATACCCCACTTGCCCGTGACGCCGTCCGAAGCGGCCGAGGGATCGAGCTGCGATCCAAGCGCGCCCTCGACGATGACGATATCGCGCTGGGGCTGAACGCGGTTGGAGATGGCCCACTCCACGTCGCTCGCGTCGTTGACGTCGATATCCTCATCGACGACCACCACGCGCTTGATCTCGTTCGCGCCGGAGAACGCCGCCAAGAGCACGTTCTTGGCCTCACCTGCGATGCGCGGCGCCATCTGGACCACGGCATGGTAGCGGCAGCCGCCGCCGAATGTCAGCACCACATCGCGTACGTTGGGCGAGACGTGCCGGACGGCACGGAACGTGGCGGCCTCTCGCGGAATCGCACCCAGCAGCAGATGCTCGCGGCTGGCCGGGAGGATCGTCTGAAAGTAGGGATCGTGGCGGTGGTAGTGCGCGTCGATCTCGACCACAGGCTTCTCGCCACGCGGCCCATAAGTGCGCGGGAACTCGCCAAATGGCCCCTCCGGCCCACGAACGTTCGCCAACACCCGCCCCTCGAAGAGCTGCTCGGCCGGTGCCGGCACCGCAATGTCGTAGCGCGGACTGCGCACCATCGGGACGGCCTCGCCCAGAAGCGCCCCGGCAATCGTCGCCTCGTCGATGCCAAACGCGGTGATCGCCTGCGACGCCAAGAGATAGCCTGGCGGCAAGCCAACGACGAACGCAACCGGGAGATCCTGTCCCCTGGCTTCATATTGCGCGAAGATGTGCCCCAGGTGCCGAGGCAGGATCAGCGCGCCGGCACGGCGCTCATCGTTGATCTGCAGGCGATGGATCGACCAATTCTGGGTGCCCGTCGAGGGGTCGCGAACGATTGCGATGGATGCGGTGATGTATCGCCCGCTGTCGCGCGCGTGATGCCACGGCGCCGGAAGGCGATCCAGGCGGACCTCCGGCTCTTCGACTTCCAGAACCGGCGCCTCCGCCGCGCCGACCTCGCGCGGCGCGACCGGCTCGCTCAGCGCGCGCAGATAGGTTGAGAGCAAGTCTTCGGCCTCAACGCCGAGCGCCTGGGCCACCTGCGCGCGCGAGTGTAGCGTGCCGCCCACGAGGACCGACGATTGGCGCTCGTCCACGTCCTCGAAGACGACCGCCGCGCTGCCGTCGTGCTCTTCCAAGAGTCGCGGCACGTCGTACCGTAGGTCCAGCGGGCCGCGCAGCCGTCTCAAGCTGCCGTGGTGCTCGAGATATCCAAGCCAGCTACGCAGGTCCCGAAAGGGCCCGTTCATGCACTCAGGTCCGCGATATCCGTGCAAATATGCTTGAACTCGGTGTACTCGTACAGCCCCAGCCGCCCGCGGCTGCGCCCCAAGCCGCTGGCCTTCATTCCACCGGACTCGGCTTCGGCAAACGTGCGCAAGTACGTGTTGACCCACACCGTTCCGGCCCTGATCTCGCGCGCGAGGCGCTGCGCCCGCGCGACATCGCGCGTCCAGACTCCGGCCACCAGGCCATAGGACGTGCCGTTGGCGAGCTGCACGGCCTCTTCTTCCGAGTCGAAGCACTCGAGCGCGATCACCGGTCCGAAGATCTCGTGCTGCACCACGCTCGACGAGAGCGAGACGCCCTCGATGATCGTGGGTGCATAGAAGTGCCCTTTCGCGAGCACACCGTCCCGCAGGCGTTTGCCGCCGCACAGTACCCTCGCGCCGCTCTCACGCGCCGCGTCTACGGCGCCTTCGATCTGCTCCGCCTGCTGCTCGGAGATCACCGGACCCATCGTGGAGGCGGGATCCAATCCCGGCCCTACCGTTACGCACCGGGCGCCTTCCAGCAAGCGTTGACGCACCATATCATAGCAGTCACGATGCGCCAGAATGCGCGTGGCGGCCATGCAGTTCTGGCCGGCGGTACCGAACATCGCACGCAACAAGAGCGGAATCGCCTTCTCGAACGGCGCGTCAGGAAAGAGCACGTTGGGCGATTTTCCACCCAGCTCCAGCAGCACTCTCTTGATGCCGCCGGCGGCAAGCTCCATCACGCGCCGCCCCGTCGAGGAGTCGCCGGTGAAGCTGATGCCGTCGACGCCTGCATGGGCCACGAGCGCCTCGCCCACGATCCGCCCCGGCCCCAGCACCAGGTTGAGCACGCCGGCGGGAAGCTCGTCGTCGGCGGCGAGGCGAACGACCTCCGCGACGGCCAGCGGCGTGAAGCTCGCCGGCTTGACTACGATCGTGTTGCCCGCGGCCAGTGCGGGGCCTAGCTCACGGGCCATGAGCAACAGTGGCCAGTTCCATGGGACGATAAGCGCGACGACCCCCAGCGGCTCGGGTATCACCTCACCGTAGACAGCGGGCGCCAGCGTCAAGCTGCGTCCCTCCATCATGCGCGCCTGTCCCCCGGCGAAGCGCAAGGCATCGGCGGTCGCCCGCACCTCCACACGCGATTCAGCGAGCGTCTTGCCGTTCTCGCGCGTCAACAGCTCCGCGATCCGGTCGGCGTGCGTCGAGACCCGATCCGCCCAGCGTAACAAGACCCGGCTGCGCCGTTGCGCGTCTTCCGTCCATTCCGGCCGCGCCGCGGCACGCGCCGCCTCGACCGCGAGGTCCACCTCGCGCGTGGAGCCGCCCACCACGCGGTCGACGACCTCTCCCGTGGCGGGGTCATGCACGGCAAACTCCGCGCCGGAGCCAACCCAGTCACCGTGAATATAATGCTGAAGCATGCCGTGTACTACTCCTTGCGCGCTAGCGGAAGACCGCGCCGCCGTCGACGATCAGCGTCTGGCCCGTGATGAAGTCGCTCTCCGGTGAGGAGAGGAAGAGCACAGCCCCAACCAGATCATCCGGCCGCATCTCGCGCTGGAGCGCGCGCGACTTGGAGGCCAGCCCGACGTAAGCCGGATCGTTGAGCTGGAGCGACGATTCGTTGGCCACCAAGCCCGGCGCCACGGCGTTGACGGTGATGCCGCTGCCGCCCAGCTCGCGCGCCAGCGCCCGCGTCAGTCCGCCGACCGCGGCCTTCGATGCCACGTAGTGCGCGAACCCCGCCGCGCCCATGTGATCGACCACCGAGGCGATGTTGACAATCTTTCCGTAGCGCTGAACGCGCATCAAGGGCGCAACCGCCTTCGCGCAGAGCCAGACGCCCCGAACGTTGACCGCCATCACGCGGTCCCACTCCTCGATGCCGATCTCGTCGAAGGGCTTCTTCCTCCCCAGCCCCTGATAGATCGCGGCGTTGTTGATCAGGATGTCGACCGGCCCATTGAGCCGCGCGGCGGTTTCGACCATGCGCGCCACATCGTCCTCACGGGTGACGTCGGTCTGCACGAACGCCGCCTTCGCGCTGCCCGCGCCTTGCGCGCTGCACAGCTCGGCTGCGAGCGCCTCGCCTTCCTTGCGCAAGACGTCGGCAATCAGCACGCAGGCGCCGGCCGCGTGGCAGGCTCGGGCATACCTGGCACCGATGCCCGCGGCGCCCCCCGTGACGATCGCCGTCTTTCCCGTCAATGCCATCGCTACGGCCTCACCGTTTGGCCATCGCCGGAGAGGCTGGGAAAGCGGGGCGGCCGCTTCTCGGCGAACGCATGCACGCCTTCGATGAAATCGGGCGTCGAGCGCAAGCGCCCATAGGCCTCGCCCTCCAAGCCGATGGCCACGTGCAGCGGCGCCTCGTACGCTGCGTTCAAGACGCGCTTTGCCGTCTGCAGCGCAAGCGGTGGAAGGGCGCAGAGCTCCTCCGCAAGCGCGTCCACGCTGCGCCGGAGCTCCCCGTTCGGCACGACCGTGGTCAGCAGCCCCCAGGCCAGTGCCTCCTGCGCGGGGACCCGGCGCCCGCGCATGACCATGTCCTTGGCGCGCCCTAAGCCGGCGATGCGTGCCACGCGCTGGCTGCCGCCGCTTCCCGGAATCATGCCCAGTTTGATCTCGGGAAGCGCGAGCAACGTGTTCTCGCCGGCCACTCGGAAATCGCACGCCAGCGCGAGCTCCAGCCCCACGCCGAAGGCAAATCCCTTGAGCTCGGCGATCACCGGCTTCGGACAACGCTCCGGCGCGCCGACGTTCCAGGCCAGCTCGGAGAGCGCATCCGGCGTGTTCTCGAGGAATTGCGCGATATTTCCGCCGGCACTGAACGCGCGCTCACCGGCGCCGCGAAGAACGATCACGCGAATGCGCTCGTCCTCGCCAAACTCGTCGAAGAGACGGCGGAGCACAGCGCGCGCGGGGAAGGGCACCGTATTATGGTGCTCCGGATCGTCCAAGACGATCGTCGCGCGGTGCCGCTCCAACTCGAGCTCGACACTGAGCGCGTGTTGGCGCAAGAGATCGTGGTCGTGGTAGACGGTCATCTAGTACTCTCCTGGGGAAAGCGTTCGAAATCACCCGTGCGCAGCTTGGCTCTCAGGATCTTGCCCGAGGGCGACAGAGGCAGGCTCTTGACGAAGACGTACTCCCGGGGGCGTTTGAAGAGCGTCATGCCGCTGCTGACGCAGAATTGGTCGAGGTCTCCGGCCGGCGGAACCTGTGCCGCCGGCTCCACGTAGGCGACGATGCGTTGGCCCAGCCGCTCGTCGGGGACGCCGATGACGGCCACCCGCCCCACTCCGGAATGGCGCGCCAGCACGTCCTCCACTTCGACGGGAAAGACGTTCTCGCCACCGCTGATGATCATGTCGTCGACGCGCCCCACCACGAAGAGGTCGCCGTCCTCGTCCAGACGGCCGAGGTCCCCCGTGAAGTACCAGCCTCCACGAATCGCGCGCGCATCGGCATCGGGACGGTTTCGATAGCCTTGAAAGGCTTCGTCGGAAGTCAGCTCGACGATCACTTCACCGGTCTCCCCCCGTGGCGCGACGTCGCCGGCGTCCCGAGCGTCGATCCGTACCACGCGCAGCCGTTCGTTCAAACCCGCGCGCCCCGCGCAGGCGGGCTTCTCACGGAGGCGATCGTAGATCGAGAACGTGTAGATCTCCGTCGAGCCGTAGTGGTTGACGAAGATCTCCGGCTGGAACACTTCAAAGCAGCGCTCCACCAGGCTTGGCGCCATCGGAGCGCCGGCGTAGCCAAGCTTGCGCAGGGAGCGCAGATCGCGCGTGGCGACCTCCGGGAGATTGACTAAATCGAAGTACAACGTCGGCGCAAGGTAGAGGTTGGTGACGCGCTCGCGTTCGATAGCCTCTAACGCTTCGCGCGCCCGGAACTGCGGCATGGCCACGAACGTACCGTTCAGCAGGGCCATGGAGATCAAGGAGCGCACGCCCATCGTGTGATAGAGCGGCATCACGCCCAGCGTCACCTCATCCCGGCCGTACCGATTCTGAGCCACGTGCGCCAGCGCTGCCGCACGCTCCGCACGGTGCGAGCGGGGAACGCCCTTGGGCCGGCCCGTCGTTCCAGAGGTGTAGAGGAGCAGCGAGATGCTTTCGTCCGCGACGAACTCGCCTTCGGACGCCGGCGCCTCCAACAACGAAGCGTACGACATCGGATCCGGAGCGGCCGCATCCACGGCGAGCGCCGCCAGCCCCTGCGCCCGCGCTAGCTCCCCCAGCGCCGTGCTGGCCGCCTCATAGACGACGGCCACGGGCGCGGCATCCTGCAACACGTACTGGAACTCATTGCGCCCCAAGCGCCAGTTGACGGGAGCAAAGACCGCACCGATCGCCTGACACGCCCAGTAGAGCGTGGTCATCGGCTCGCCGTTCTTGAGCACGACTACCAGGCGCTGCCCTGGGCCCAAGCCCATACGCCGCAAGCCGCCCGCCACGTGCCTGATTCTCGCCAGCCATGCCTCGTACGTCAGGCGAAGCCCACCGTCGACGATGGCCAGATGCCTGGGGTCCCGCTCGACCGACGCCA
>JAGWST010000292.1 GCA_028869325.1 bacterium
GCGCGCGCGCTCGAAGCCCGCGGTCGTGCCGACGGCCAGCTCGGTGCTCCCGCCGCCCGCGTCGAGCACGCCGACACGCGCTCTCGGAGCGATGCCGTTGCCGTGGCCGGCCAGCGCCCCCATGAACGAGTAGCGCGCCTCCTCCTGGCCGGAGATCACGTGCAGGCGGACGCCGATGGAGGATTCCAGCGCGCCGATCATCTCGCCGGCGTTGGCGGCGCGGCGCATGGCGCTGGTCGAGATGGCACGCATCTCGGCACCGGCGGACCGCGCCAGGTGTGAGAACGCCACCACGGCGTCGAGCGTGCGCGCGATGGCCCCGGGACGCAGCTGGCCCGTGGGTCCCAGTCCTTCGCCCAGGCGTGTCCCGCGCCGCACCTGGCGCACGGGAACCCACGACGCGCCGCTGCGATCGGCGATCAGCAGGCGCGTCGAGTTCGTGCCGATGGAGATCAGTGCGCGCAATCGCGTCGTATCGACTAGTAGCGTTTAGCGGCGGCGGCCTCACGCGTGCGCTCGATCTTCTGCAAGCAGCGCTCGTAGTCGCGCAACGCGATGCCCAGGTAAAGCGTATCGATGATCGAGAGCTGAGCGAGGCGGCTGGTCATTGCATCGCTGCGGAATGCCGTCTCCTTGGCCGCAGTGAACAGCTTGATATCGGCCACTTTGGTGATCGGCGACGTGGCGCGGTGCGTGAGACAGATCGTCGTCGCGCCGTTGTCCTTGGCATGGCGCAACGCCTCTACCACGTCACGCGTAGCGCCGGTGTGGCTGATGCCGAAGGCGACGTCTCCCGGCTGGAGCAGGACGGACGACATGGCCATCAGGTCGGAGTCGACCAGCGAAACCGCGCAGATCCCCAACTTCATGAACTTGTGGTAGGCGTCGTAGGCCAGCGGACCGCTTCCGCCGACGCCGTACGTCTCCACCTTGCGCGCCGTCGCGATGGCCTCGACCGCGCGCCCCAACTCCTCGTCGGTGAGCACCTCGAGCGTGTCGCGCAGGGCCTGAGCGTTGGCCTGGAAGACCTTCGCCTTGACGGTCGAGAGCGAGTCGCCCGGAGCCACCGCCTCGTAGATCGTGTCGACCGGTCCCACCAGATCCCGGGCGAGCATGATCTTGAACTCTTGGTAGCCCTTGTAGCCGATCTTCTGACAGAGCCGCACCACCGTCGACTCGCTGGTCTGCGTGCGCTCCGCCAGCTCGGTCACCGTGAGGTGGATGAGCTCCTCGGCGTGCTTGAGGATGAAATCGGCCACCCGCTGCTCCGCCGTGCGCAACGCCGAGTAGGTCCCCTGAATGCGTACGAAGCACCCGGGGACGTTGACTGCCTCGACCCGCTGATTGGTCACCGTCATCTCAGGGAGAGGATTCTTTCTCCGTCGCCGGGGCGCCTGGGCGGTCGGGAAAGTGCTCGGCCCGCTTGGACTTACGCTTGAGATGGCGCTCGAAAGCCGGAGCCTGGTCGGGCCGCTCCCACTCCTGCGTCTGCTTCAGGTACTCCGCGATCTTGCGCTCGAGCTCGGCATCCACCAGCGCCGGCACCCCCTCGGCGGCGGGCTGGAGCGTCTCTTCGTCCTCCACCAACGTGACCAGCGGCCGCCCCGCGTCGCCCGCGAGCGGGGTGAAGCGCCGCGGCCGGCGATCGCGCAGCGCACGCCGATAGGCACCGTCGCGCCGCTGGACGTCCTCGGCCGGGGCCGCCGCCAGGCGCCCGTCGCGCATGCGCATCGTGGCCCCGAATGCGTGGACGTTGATGACCGTGCCCCACGCGCTCTCAGCGGCCGGCAGGGGCGTTCCCCTCGAGATAGATGATCTCTTCGTGCGGACGGACCAGATGCAGCTCGTCGTGGATGGCCGGAACGGAGCCCTCGGGCGTCTGCAGGCGGCGTATCTTGGCGCGCAGTGCCGCATTCTCCGTCGTCAGCTGCTCGCGTTCCGCGTGCGCGGCGGAGAGGCGTCGCTGCAGGTCGAGGTTCATGTCGAGAGCGTGAAAGAACTGCGCGCCCACGAGGACCACGATCGCCAGCGCCGCCCCAACCGAGCCCAGGCGCGCCGCCAAGCGTCCCCACAGCCGCGCCGCCCTCACGTCGCGCCCCGCACCAAATGCTCGTTCTGCGAGCGCCAGGAGCCGATACGGCGGAACTTCGCGTAGCGCTGCTCCAACACGCTCTCGACGGGCATCGCGCAGAGGGCGTCGAGGGCGCGCCCCTGAGCGCCCAGCAGCGCCGTCACGGTCGCATCCACGTTGCGGTGCGCCCCGCCCAGCGGCTCGGCGACGATCTCGTCGATGATGCCTAGGCCTTTGAGATCGTTGGACGTCAGCTTGAGACGCGTTGCCGCCTCTTCGGCCTTGCCGGCATCCTTCCAAAGGATCGCGGCGCAGCCTTCGGGGCTGGCGATGGAGAAGATGCTATGCTCCAGCATGATGATTCTATCGGCAACGCCGAAGGCGAGCGCCCCCCCGGAGCCGCCCTCGCCGATCACCGATGCCACGACCGGCACGCGCAGGCGCGTCAGCTGCAGAATGCACTGCGCGATCGCCTCGGACTGGCCGCGCTCCTCGGCACCGATGCCGGGATCGGCACCCGACGTATCGATATAGGAGACGAGCGGCAGCGCGAACTTCTCGGCCATGCGCATCAAGCGCAGGCCTTTGCGATACCCCTCGGGGTGCAGCATGCCGAAGTTGCGGTGGACGTTCTCCTTGGTGTCGCGCCCTTTCTGTTGCGCCAGCACCATCACGCGCCGGCCGCCCAGCCGCGCGATACCGCCGATCACGGCGGGGTCGTCGCGAAAGGCACGATCGCCATGCAGCTCCACGAACTCATCGAGCCCAGCGATGTACGAGGTGGAGCGCGGCCGCATGGGGTGGCGCGCCATGTGGACCTTCTGCCACGCCGAGAGGTTGCCGAAGATCTCGCGCAGGAGCGAGGCGTACTTCTCCTCCAGCAGAGAGATCTCGTTGGAGAAGTTGACCTCCGGATGCTGCTCGTTCAGCGTCTTGAGATCGTTGATGCGCTGCTCGAGCTCCAGCAGCCCCTTCTCCCGTTCAACGATCACGTTCATCCCCACTCACTCCATCTCATGACGTTCGTGGGGACCCCACCACCGGGCGGCTATGGTTGGGGAGCAGCATCTCGAGCAGTTGCACGATCTGGGCCTTGAGGCGGCTGCGCTCCACGACCATGTCGGCGTGGCCGTGCTCGACGAGAAACTCCGCCGTCTGAAAGTCGTCCGGGAGGCGCTGCCGGATGGTCTGCTCGATCACGCGGCGCCCGGCGAAGCCGACGACGGCCTTGGGCTCGGCGATGATGACGTCGGCATCGAAGGCGAAGCTGGCGGAGACACCGCCGGTGGTGGGATCCGTCAGGACGCAGATGTACGGCAGGCGCGCGTCCTGCAGCTTGGTGAGGGCAGCCGAGGTCTTGGCC
>JAGWST010000293.1 GCA_028869325.1 bacterium
CGATCATCTTGGTCATCGCGGTGATCTATCTCTTCCTGCAGGATCCGCGCGCGACGCTGATCCCCGCGGTGAGCATCCCCGTCTCGCTCGTCGGCACCTTCTTCATCATGAAGGTCTTCGGCTTCACGATCAACACGATCACGCTCTTCGGCCTGACCTTGGCGACGGGTCTGGTGGTGGACGACGCCATCGTGGTGATCGAGAACATCGCACGCTTCATTCAGGAGAAGAAGCTGGGCGGCCTGGAGGGCGCCGATGCCGCGATGCGGGAGGTTCGCGGCGCCGTCGTCGCTTCGTCGCTCGTGCTGATCTCCGTCTTCGCGCCGGTGGCGTTCTTCCCGGGCACCACGGGCCAGCTCTACAAACAGTTCGCCCTGACCATCGCCGGCTCGATCACCATATCGCTGTTCGTCTCACTGACCCTCTCGCCGATGCTCTCCTCGCGCCTCTTCCGCGGCGAGACCCACTCGCGGTTTCCGATCTTCGTCTGGTTCAACAGCGGCCTCGAGGGCTTCCGGCGCTTCTATCGCCGGCTGCTGCCCCGGCTCTTCCGCGCGCGCTGGCTGGTCTTCGCATGCTTTGCCGTCGCCCTGCTGCTGACCGGGTGGCTCTTCCGCACGACGCCAACCGCGTTCATCCCGAACGAGGATCAAGGCTACTTCATCGTCACCGTTCAGGCGCCCGAGGGCAGCTCGCTGGGTAACGAGGAGCGCATCGCCACGCAGGTCACCGATATTCTGCGGCGTGAGCCCGACGTACTCAACATCTACGACGTCAGCGGCTTCAGCTTCTCGGGTGCGGAGCCCAATCGCGGCATCATGTTCGTGCTCCTCAAGCCGTGGTCCGAACGCAAGGGCTTCGACCATACGCTGACGGCCGTGCTCGACCGCGTCCGAGGCCCGCTCTTCATGCTGCCCGGCGCCCAGGTCTTCGCCTTCAACCCGCCGGCGATCCAAGGCGTCGGCAACGTCGGCGGTTTCCAATTCGAGCTGGAGGACCGCGCCAACGTCGGGTTGCCGAGATTGATGCAGAGCGCGTACGGATACATGGGTCTGGGGAACCGCGATCCAGATCTCTCCAGCGTCTTCACCACCTTCCGCGTCGACTCACCGCAGTTGCTGCTCAACGTCGACCGCAACAAGGCAAAGGCCCTGGGCGTCTCGCTCAACGACCTCTTTGGTACGTTGCAGGTGAATCTGGGCTCGCTCTACGTCAACGACTTCAACTACCTCAACCGCTCCTACCGCGTCTACGTGCAGGCCGACGCGCCCTACCGCGACCGCATCGCCTCGCTGGGTGACCTCTACGTGCGCTCGGCCAAGGGCGGGATCGTGCCGGTGACGGAGCTCGCTAGCCCGGCGCTGACCAAGACGGCACCGGTCATCACCCACTACAACCTCTACCGCTCGGTCGAGATCAATGGGCAGCCGGCGCCGGGCAAAGGCTCCGGACAGGCGATCACGGAGATGGAGCACCTGGCGCAGAAGATCGATCCGGCGGGCGTGAGCTACGAATGGTCGGGGATCTCGCTCGACGAGCTGGAGGCCGGCTCGCTGACGGTGCTGATCTTCGCGCTGGGCGTCGTCTTCGTCTTCCTGGTCCTGGCGGCGCAGTACGAGAGCTTCCTTGATCCGCTCATCGTGCTGCTCTCGGTACCGGCGGCGTTGTTGGGTGCGCTCTTGCTGCTGGGCGTGCGGCATATCCCCAGTGACGCCTACGCGCAAGTCGGCTACGTCATGCTGATCGGCCTGGCGAGCAAGAACGCAATTCTGATCGTCGAGTTCGCGAACGAGCAGCTGCGCGCGGGCGCCGACCTAGTCAGCGCCGCCAGTCGCGCCGCGCAGACGCGGTTGCGCCCCATCCTGATGACTTCGATCGCCTTCGTGGTCGCGGTGCTGCCGCTGGTCTTCGCGACGGGCGCGGGGGCCAATGCACGCCACTCGCTAGGAACCGTCGTCTGCGGCGGCATGATCTTGGCGACGTTCTTGAACCTGGCGATCACGCCCGTGATCTACGTGGTGATCAAAGCGATCTCGTACAAGACCCGCGAGCGCCTGGTGCCGGAGGCCGCCGCCGCCGGTGACTCGGCCGGCGAGCCCGTCACCGCCGGGCGCATCGAGTAGCGGCCCGGTAACGGCTGATGAAGAGGGGGCGCGGTCGTCTACCGCACCCCTTCTCGTCGAACGGTGTCCGGCGAAGGCTACTTGATCTCGACCTTCGCGCCGACTTCCTCGAGCTTCTTCTTGATCGTCTCGGCCTCTTCTTTGGTGA
>JAGWST010000294.1 GCA_028869325.1 bacterium
CCGCGCTGGCGGCTGGCGGGGGCGACGCACCTACACCATCCGCTGGCGAATCTGGGCATTCACTTCTTCGATCCGGGAGAGATCCTGGGTTGGGGCGATGCCTACGCGGTCAAGGTACAGACGCAGGTCTATGGGCAGAGCCTGCGCGCCGTCTGGGAGCCAGGAGAGTGGAGCGCCGGTGGGATGGTCTTCCCGGTGGGCGAGAGCGGGCGACCGCGCAGTCCCCACTACCGCGACCTGCTGCGCGCATGGTCCCAGGGCGTGATGAGCCCCTTCCCGCTTCGAGCGCCGGCCGCATCGGAGCGCGGCGTGCAGAGGCTCCGGCTGGTTCCGCGCGGGCCGCGGCCTTCAGGAATACATCAGGAGATGGCGAGAGGGTAGCGCAAGGGCGCCGCCAGAGTGAGGGGAAGTACGAATCCATGCTGCGTCACGCGGAGCGCGAGCTGATCGACGACCCGCAGGTGGATCCGCGGGCGCTGCTGACTTCGTTGCAGGGTATCGAGGGAGCCAACCGCCATTTCGGTGGCCACGCCGTCGTGCTGCGCGAGTTGGAGCGATTGCACCGCGCCGGCCTCCCGGTCGCGCGCGTGATCGACGTCGGGGCCGGCTTCGGCGATCTGGCCGAGGCCGTGGTGGCGTGGGGCCGGCGCCACGGCGCGGAGATCGAGGTCCTCTGCATCGATCGCAATCCGGCGGTCCTCGAGATCGCGCGTCGCCGGCGTGCGGCGTTGGCCAGCGTGCGCTTCGCCCAGGGCGACGGACGCTCGCTCGATCTCGAGAATCACGCGGCGGATGTCGCCCTCTGCACGTTGACGCTGCACCACCTGGAACCGGAGGAGGCTGTGGATCTGCTGCGCGAGCTGCGCCGGATCTCGCGGCTCACGCCGGTCGTCGCCGATCTGGTGCGAGGTGCGCTGCCGTACGCCCTGGTATGGCTGTGGTCGCGCGTCATCGCGCGCGATGCCCTGAGCCGCCACGACGGTCCGCTCTCGGTCCGCCGCGCGTATACGCCGGGCGAGGCGCTAGCGCTGGCACGCCGAGCCGGTTGGCACGCGCCGCGCGTGCGCGTGAGCGCCCGCCTGCGCATGGTGCTCACCGATGGCTGAAGACGTAGTGATCGTTGGCGGCGGCCCGGCGGGGAGCGCGCTCGCGCTGCGCCTCGCGCGCGCCGGCGCGAGCGTGCGCATCGTCGAGCGTGCCGCCTTTCCGCGCACAAAGGTCTGCGGCGAGTACCTGAGCCCGGGTGCGCTGGCCGAGCTGGAGGCGCTGGGCGTGGCCCAGAAGGTCACGGCGCTGGCCGCACCGCTGCGCGGCATTCGCCTCTATGCCGCGCGGGGCGATCCGCTGACGCTGCCCTTCGACGGCGGCGTTGCCTTGGCGCTGGAGCGCCGGGTGCTCGACGCGCGGCTCCTGGCGGCGGCGCGCGAAGCTGGAGCCGTCTGCGAGCATGCTCGCGCGGAGGAGCTGATCCTCGAAGATGGTCGTGCCGCCGGCGTGCGCGTGCGCGACCCCGGCGGCGAGCTGCAAGAGCGCCGTGCAGGGGTGGTGGTGGGCGCCGATGGCATCGGCTCGATGGTTGCGCGGCGGCTGGGATTGACGCGTCAGCGCTCCTCCACGCGCGAGCGCTTCGCGCTAGGCGGGCACGTGGTGATCGGCGCCGGCGAGTGCGAATGGCTCTCGATGTTCAGCGCGGGTGGAGCCTACTTCGCCGTCAATCCGCTGGGTCCGAGGCGCGCCAATGTGATGCTGGTGCTCGCACGGCGTGAGCTTGCTGCATGGGGCGGCCGAATCGATGCCGCTGCCCGGCGGCGCGTCGAGCGTCTGGTGGGCGGACGCGCGCCGCTGGATCTCTTCCCCGCGCGGCAGGAGCGCCTGGCCGCCGGCCCACTGGCGCAACGCGTGTGCCGAGTCCACGCGCCCGGCGCGTTGTTAGTGGGCGATGCCGCGGGCTTTCTCAATCCCTTCACGGGGCAGGGTGTCTGGCTGGCCCTCGAAGGCGCACGTGAAGCGGCCGCGGCGATCCTGGCGCTGCTGCGCGGGGAATGCTCGGAGAGCGCGGCCTGGCGTGCCTATGCGCGGGCGCGCGACACCTCGTGGCGGCCGCGCCGCGTGCTGAGCGGAGTGATGGAGCTGCTGCAGCTGCGAGATGCCTGGGCGCTGCACGCCGTGGCGCGCGCCTGCAGCCATCGCGAGGCGGCGCGCACCCTCTTGGGCGCTTGCGCCGGCACGATCCCGGCGCGCGCCGCGCTGCATCCGCTGGTGCTGGGTAGGCTGCTGGCATGATGCACTCGGAGACGGCCGTGACCATCGCCGCGCCGCCACGCGCGATCTACGACGTGGTTGCGAACGTGGAAGGCTGGCCGCGCATCCTGCCGCACTACCGTTACGTGCGCCGCACCGGCGACGGATCGCTGGCGATGGCGGCGCGCCGCGGCTGGATTCCCGTGCGCTGGTGGGCGCGCGTCGAGGGTGATCCGCTAGCCCCCGCCCTGCGCTTTCGCCACGTTGCCGGCTGGACGCGCGGCATGGAGGTCCGCTGGTCCTTCACGCCCTGCCAAGGCGGGACGCGCGTGGCAATCGTGCACGATCTGGACTTTCGCGTGCTCCCGCTGGCGCGCGAGTGGATCGCCCGCCGCGTCATCGGCGACTTCTTCGTCGATGCCATCGCGCGCCGCACGCTGGCCTGCGTCAAGGCTCTGATGGAGGCGCGCCCGGTTTGAGCGTCAACGTCGTGGTCACCGGCATGGGGACGCTCAGCGCGGCGGGCAACGATTCAGAGTCGCTCTGGCGCGGCGTGCTCTCGGGCCAGAGCTTCGTACGGCGCGTCACGTGCTTCGACCCGGCGGCGTTTCGCTCGCAGGTGGCCGGCGAGATCGTGGGCTTCGACGCGGAGGCGCGACTGGACCGCAAGCTGGCGCGCCGTCTGGATCGCTACTCCGGCCTGGCCGTCGTGGCCGCCGAGGACGCGCTGCGCGACGCCGGCATCGATGCGATCTCCGATCCGGAGGAGTTCGGCGTGAGTATCGGCAGCGCGCTGGGCGGCGCGCTGATCGCGGAGCAGCAACACGAGCGCTATCTGGCGAGCGGCATCTCCGCGGTGCGCCCCATCTTGGCGATCTCCGTCTTTGCGGCGGCCGCCGCGTGCAACGTCGCGCAGCATTGCGGCCTGCACGGGCCGGCCTTGGGCAACACCAACTCCTGCGCCAGCGGCGTGACCGCGATCGGCGAGGCATACCTGCTGCTGCGCGACGGGCGCGCGCGGCGCATGATCGCCGGCGGCGTGGAGGCGCCGCTGGCGCCGCTGACGTTCGGCGCATTCGATCTGCTGCGCGCGATGTCGTCGAAGTTCAACCACGAGCCGCAGCGCGCGTCGCGCCCCTTCGATCGCCAGCGCGATGGCTTCGTGATGGCCGAGGCGGCGGCCGTCTTCGTGCTGGAGCGCGAGGACGACGCCATGCGCCGTGGAGCCCACATCTACGCCCGGATCGCGGGCTTCGGCATCAGCAACGACGCCTTCCACATGTCCGCGCCGCGCGAGGACGGCAGCGACTCCGCGCGTTCGATGCGCTCGGCGTTGGCCGAGGCGGGCATCGGTCCCGCGGAGGTGGAGTGCGTGAGCGCCCACGGCAGCGGCACGCCGCCCGGCGACACGGCGGAGCGCGCCGCCCTGCGTCTGGTCTTCGGCGAGCGCCTGGCGCACGTGCCCGTGATGGCCACCAAGGGCTGCCACGGCCACGCGCTTGGTGCGACGGGGGCCTTGGAGGTGGCGATCGCGTTGCTGGCCATGGAGCGCGGCCGGATCGTGCCCAGCGTGAATGCCGACCAGCCGGAGCCGGAGATCGCCACCTCGACGCAGCCGCGCCCGCTGCGGCCGGCGACGGTGCTCAAGAACGCAGCGGGCTTCGGCGGACTCAACGCGGCGCTGGTGCTGCAGCGGGGGCGTTGACGCCCAAGGCACGCCGGTGCCCCCGGTACTCTCGCCAGCGGCGTTCCGCGCCGGGCCGCACCACGGCGGGATCGGTGTGGTAGACGGGCCACGAGACTCCTGCCACGTGCAGCAGCGGAAAGCGCTGCAGCCAGTGATAGAGGTCGGCGTTGCGGCGCAGCCTTGCCGGCTCGACGGCGATGAAGTAGCGCGCCCCCTTCTTGATGGCGCTCTCCTCGTCGAAGGGCGTCCAGAGCAGCGGGTCCTCCTCCCAGCCGTAGCGCGCGATGTAGTAGAGCACGGCGGGATCGTAGTGGCCCATCACCACCAGCGTGGAGCGTGGCAAGGCGGCGTCCAGCGCTCGCGCCTGCGCGTAGACGGCGGGCCGCCATCGGTAGTATGGCGCTACGTGCTGGCGGTCGACGACGATGGTGCCTGCCAGCACGATCGCACCCACCGCCAGCCATGCGGCGCGCTCGGCGCCGTTGCTCGGCCGCGCTCTCTCGTAAAGCCAGGCCACGGCGCCGCCGCCCAGGAGCGCGGCGAGCGGCACGATGGGGTAGAGATAGTAATCCACCGGCTCGACCGTCACCACGACGAAGCCGTAGAGCGCCACGGCCGCCAGCCACGACCAGAGCAGGACGCCGCCGCGCAGGGCGCGCAGCGCCAGCAGCACCAGGCCCGCCACCATCAAGAGGCAACCGATCGGGCCGAGCATGGTTCGCCAGAGAAAGGCGCGCTCGTCTAGGAGGGCGAGCAGCTTTGCGCCGAGTGCCGAGGGTGAGGTGAACGCGGCGATCAGCGCGGGCATCACGTGCCGCTGCGTGATGCCGCTCGCCCAATGCCACTCCGCGATGGCGTGCTCAAAGCGCAGATAGGCGGCCAGCGGGAGAAAGGCGATCGCCGCGTAGACCCACGTGGCGGGCCGCGTGAGCGTCGCGCGCCATCCGTTGCGCGCCAGGCCCATGGCCAGGATCGGCAGCGCGCCCACCAGGGCCACCGGCTTGGCGAGGAAGGCCAGCAGCGCCAGCAGCGCGGGGCGCCAGACCGCGTGCGTCGCGCCGCTCTCGTCCTCGAGCCAGCACCAGGTGGCGTAGAGCGCGCAGGTGAGAAAGAAGACCATCGTGGTGTCGGGCATGAAGGTACGCCCGTAGTAGAGGCTGCCGGGGAAGACGGCGAAGAGCAACGCCGCCGCCGCGCCGGCCACCTCGCTGGCAAAGATGCGGCGCGCGAAGAGGCCGACGACCGCGACGGTGCCCAGCGAGAACGCGATCGTCAACAGGCGGCCGAAGACCTCGTGGATGCCGAAGATCTTGTAGAGCGTCGCCGCGAGGAAGGGCACGATCTGCAGCTCCAGCTCGACGTAATTCGGCGGCGGCCCGTCGTAATCGGTCTGCGGAAAGAGCGGATTGTAGCGCAGCAACGCAAAGTTGCGCGCGATCGAGGCCGTGTCGCCTTGCCGCCACGAGGGATGATCGAGCAACGGTTGGTGGATGGCGTGCAAGCGCAACGCCAGGCCCAACACGAGTGCGACGAGGAGGGCGGCGCGGAAGATCGCCAGACGACGCACTACACTAACGGTCCCTAGCGGTCCCGGAACGTCCAATACTTGTTGACGAAGAAGTTCAAGAACATGCCGGCGACGGTCGCGGCGAACCAGACGCGGTGGTTTCCGGCCACGTGCATCGGCCCTTTGAGGAACCACGAGACGGCGTCACCGAGCAGCAGGGCCATGAACGAGACGGTGAGGAACTGCGCCCCTTCGCGTCCCGGATGGCCGCTGGATCGAAACGTCCAGATGCGGTTGAGCCCGTAGTTGGAGATTCCGCCCAGCATGAATGCGATGGAGAACTCGATCCAGAAGGGCCAGTGCGTCGCCTTGTCCATGATGGTGAAGGCGACCAGGTTGACGACGAAGCCGCTTGCTCCGACGATGCCAAACTTGACGAATTGGCGCACTCCGCGACGCTGCGTCGCGGCGCTGATCATCTGACGATACACTTATGCGATCCAGTACCAATCGGCGAAGAGGACCGTAAAGAGGCCTAGGAGCGGAAGGCTGAAGGCGACGACCGCATTGTTCACGGCCGGGCGCCTTCCCCAGACGGCCAGCAAGACGAAGATGGGGAAGAGCACCAGCGCGAAGCGCGGCATACTCATCAGGCTCGACGTTGAGAGCGGGACGACGGTGGAGAGCAGCATGTAGACCCAGTAGGAAGGCCGCAGCGTGCGGATGCCCAGCACCAGCATGGCGATCATGAAGGCGGTGAAGACCAGCTCGATGCTCTGGTAGGCGATCGACTGCGGCGCGTGCGCGTGCGCGATTTGGTGGAAGCCGTTGGTGATGCTCACCCAAGGCCACGCGAGATGACGATGCCAGTGCTCCTGCACGTGCGAGAAGTAGAGCGGATCGCCCACCAGCACCCAGAGATAGGCCATGTAGGCGACGAGCCCCGTCGGCACCAGGCAGATGCCCAGCAGGCTTCTCCACGACAGCCCCTCGCCGGCTCGATGCGCCGCCCACCACTCCATCGCAAAGGGTACGAAGAGCAGGACTCCCTCCACCCGCGTGGCCGAGGCGAGCGCGCCGATGATGCCGGCCAAGAGCCACTTTCGCTCACGGATGTAGAAAAACGAGGCGACCGTCAGCGCGAAGAAGAGCGACTCCGTGTAGACGGCTGAGAAGAAGATCGCGGTGGGGAAGATCGAGATGTAGAAGACGGCGCGGTAGGCGACCCGGCGATCGCGCAGCTCGTGCTCCACCAGCATGTAGAAGAAGAGCAGTCCGACGTAGAGCGCGACGTTGGAGATGATCAGGCCGGCGATCAGGTGCGACCCGGTGAAGACCCCCAGCGCCGCGAGCAGCAGCGGGTAGAGCGGAAAGAACGCCATGTTCGTTCCGTGGTAGCCGGTGGCGGCGATCTCGATGTAATGCTGCGCGTCCCAACGGCCCCAGACGGTGAGCAGCAGGTCGTGCGAGGCGGCCCAGTGCGTTCCGGCGCGCTGCCCGATGAGCGTGGCCCCCAGGATCGCGATGATGATCAGCGGGATACGCGTGACCAGATAGGTGACCGTCACCTCTCGCACCGTCTGATTCAAGCGCGCCGCCACGGCCAGCTTTGCCGCCGCCCAGAGCGCTACCGTCGCGATGAGGATCGGCCCCTCGGAGATCGTGCGGACCTGCAGCGCCACCAGCGGAATCCACAAGATAAAGAACGGCGCAAAGCTCCAGGCATCGAGCATCAGTGCGGTACGGTGCGAGACGCCGGTCCGCCAGGCAAGGTAGTTGGCGTACCAGTGCCATGCCGCGACGGTGGCCGCGATGCCCAGCGGCAGGAAGAGGATGAAGACCAGGTCCGTAACCGGCAGCAAGGCTCCGAGGTGCGAGATCGCGGCGTACCAGCCGAAGAACCCCAGCGTCAGACCGGCGCAGCCGACCACGACCATCGGCAGCGGGCCGGCGGCATAAAGAAGCCCCTGGAGGAGGGGGCGGAGGCCCGCGCGCGGGGCCTGTTCAGCCATGGGAACACCTCTGGACATCGCCAGCGGGGCTTCTGGTCTCTCCGCCGGCCCCCCTGGCGCCCCTCCGCGAAGGGTAATGGGTTGCAAGGGATTTACCCGGCGTCTGCCAACTTTTTTCGCTCGAGGGAAACCCATCGAGAGGAGTTGCCGTATGGCCACCTTGACCCCGACATTGGCCCCTGAGAGCGTCGTAGATACGCTGGATTTCGTGAAGGTGACCGAGGCGGCTGCCTTGGCTGCCTCCCGGCTCATGGGAAAGGGCAAACGCGACGAGGCCGATGCCTCCGCCGTGGAGACCATGCGTGAGACGCTGAACGAGATGAAGATCTCCGGGCGCATCGTTATCGGCGAAGGCGAGCGGGACGAGGCGCCGATGCTCTTCATCGGCGAGGAGGTGGGTGCGGGCGGGCCGCCGCTGGATATCGCCGTCGACCCCGTCGAGGGGACCAATTTGGTGGCGAATGGCCTGCCCAACTCGATTGCGGTGTTGGCAGTCTCGGAGCGCGGCGGGCTGCTCCATGCGCCGGATTCCTACATGCAGAAGCTGGCCGTCGGTCC
>JAGWST010000295.1 GCA_028869325.1 bacterium
CACCGACATCGTCGAGAAGGAGATGTACACCTTCACGGACCGCAAGGGCCGCAGCCTCACGCTGCGCCCGGAGTGGACCGCCGGCGTGGTCCGCGCCGTCCTGGAGCACAACCTCCTGCAGCAAGGCCCGCTCAAGCTCTACTACATCGGCTCCATCTTCCGCTACGAGCGCCCCCAGAAGGGGCGCTATCGCCAGGCGCACCAGTTCGGCGTCGAGTGCCTGGGCTACGCCGGCGCCGCCGCCGACGCCGAGGTCATCCAGCTCCCCGTCGATCTCCTCACCCGCTTCGGCATCGGCGGCCTGCGCGTGGAGCTCAACTCCATCGGCGACGCCGATTGCCGCCCCCAGTACCGCCAGGCGCTACTCGATTACTTCCGCCCACTTGCGGACCAGCTCTCGGCCGACTCGCAACGAAGGCTCGAGCGCAACCCGATGCGCATCCTCGATTCCAAAGAGGCCAAAGACAAGCCGCACATCGCCGCTGCCCCGACCTATCTGGATCACTTGTGCGGCGCCTGCGCCCAGCACTTCACGGAGCTGCGCGGCTATCTCGACGCGCTGGGCATCCGCTACCACGTCAACCCGCGCCTGGTCCGTGGCCTGGACTACTACACGCGCACCGTCTTCGAGGTCCACTCCGACGCGCTGGGCGCGCAGAGCACCATCCTGGGCGGCGGCCGCTACGACGGCCTGGTTGAGCAGCTCGGCGGCCCGCCCACGCCGGCCACGGGCTTCGCCATGGGCCTGGAGCGCTTTCTGATGGTCCAAGAGCAGCTCGGCCACAACCGGGAGCCCAAGCGCGCCGGGATCCAGCTTGTCGCGTTGGGCCAGGCCGCGCGCGAGCGCCTGATGCCGGTCTTGGCCGGCCTGCGCCGCTCCTACCAGTACCCCGCCGACATGGAGTATGCCGATCGCAAGCTGGGGGCGCAGTTGAAGCTGGCCGATCGCAACGGCGCCCGCCTGGCGGCGATCTGCGGCGATGTCGAGCTGGGACGCGGCATCCTGATCCTGCGCGACCTGGAGACCAAGGAGCAGCGCGAGGTCCCGCTACCGCAAGGCACCGACGTGGCGGGGCTCGTCGCCGTCCTTGGTGAGATGGAGCGCACGAGCGCGACCTGCTAAAGAAAGTCGGAGAGCAGACAGACCGCGATCCGCCCGTCCAGCGGCTGGAGCTTGCGCGCCCACTCACGATCGTTCGTCACCAGATAGCTCACTTGGTGGGCAATGCCGGTCGCGATGACAAGAGCGTCCGGTGTCTTCAGGCTGAACAGCGTACGCAGCGCAGCGGCCTGTTGAGCGACCGCGAAGTCGACCGGCGCCATACGCAGATTCGGAAACCGATGGAAGAAGTCGCCAGCGTGCTGATAGCCCTCGAGGTTGACGCGACGCGGGCGCACCAAGACTTCCGCGACCGTCAGCGTGGAAATCACAGCGTGATTGCGCCCGGCGAAGACGAACTCGTCGACCAGTTGCGTGGCGAACGGAGAGACTCGCTCGTGGTTGTCGAAGTAGGCGATAAGCGTACTCGTATCCAGGAGAATACGAGCGCTAGCGGCGATTGCATCGGAGAGACGCGGTGCGGTCACTCGTCCCAACTCTCGCGCTCGCCGCGGACGTAGGCCTCGATTTCCTCTTCCGTCTCGCCGTAGACACCGCGAAGAATTCCGGCGTAACTGCGCCGCAGTGGGCGAACCTCGACGCGCGGGAGCTCTTCGCTCTCGAGCAGCGAGAACAGTATGCGGTCCCCGGCACGAACGCCCAAACGTTCCGCGATCTCCGCCGGCAGCGTGATCTGATTCTTGGGCCGGATAGTCACTTCGATCTCGCGCTTGGCCATTTAGAAATACTCTCCGTAGGACAGCTTCAGTCTAGCAGGAAAATATAGAAAAAGTAAGACTCTTTATCAAGAGTAAGAACATAAGTGCCCGGCCGGGAAGGCGAAGGAACGGGAGCGATGCGCGCCCGAAAGATCGGGCGCCCAGCCGGTTGGGGAGCCGAATACGGAGTGAATGTGAATCACGACCAGGTCGTCGAGCAGCTGCTCGCGTTGATGAAAGAGGGCGACCTCGATGAGCTACGCGTCCGCTTCGGCGAGACCAGCTTCGAGCTCGTCCGTCGCGAGGCGCAGCCGATGGCCCCCGTGGCCTACGCCGCCCCCCCACCCGGAGCCGGGCTAGCCGGACCGGGCCCGCATGTTGCCCAGCCAGGAGCCGGGCAGCCAACCGCCGCGCAGCCCGCCGGGCCTCCAGCCCACGCCCACGTGGTCAAGGCGCCGCTGGTCGGCGTCTTCTACCGCGCCCCCGCGCCGGGTGCCGAGCCATTCGTGCAAGAAGGCACGCGGGTACAACCGGGTCAGGTGCTCTGCATTCTCGAGGCGATGAAGATGATGAACGAGATCACCGCCGAGGTCTCCGGCATCGTGACCAAGATCGGCCCGCAGAACGGCGAGCTGGTTGCCGTGGATGAGGTTCTCTTTTGGATCGAACCGTAGACGTCAAAGGGGTACGCGGCTTCGGCGAACTGTTGGCCGATCGCAAGGGCCTGCTCGACGAGCCGCGCTATGAGCAGCAGGTGGCGCGGATCGTCGCCGCGCTCGTGCACTGCTATCGCAACGGCGGCAAATCGCTCTGGTTCGGCAACGGCGGCAGCGCCGCCGACGCGCAGCACATCGCCGCCGAGTTCTCCGGCCGCTTCCTGCGCGAGCGCAAGGCGCTGGCCGCTGAGTCGCTGGCCTGCAATCCCTCGGCCGTCACGGCCATCGGCAACGACTACGGCTACGAGCGCATCTTCGCGCGCCAGGTCGAGGCCTTCGCCAGACCCGGCGACGTCGTCTGCGGCATCACCACCAGCGGCAACTCGCCCAACGTGGTGCTCGCGCTCCAGGCGGCAAAGCAGGCGCAAGCCGTCACCGTCGCCTTCACCGGCAACGGCGGCGGCAAGGTGGCGCAGATCGCCGATCTGAGCCTGATCGGTCCCAGCGGTTACTCCGCCATCATCCAGGAGGTCCACATCACGATGGGCCACATCATCTGCGATCTGGTGGAACAGGAACTCTTCCTGAAATCGTAGGGTCTTGCATTCCGAGCGTGATGACGGCGGCTGGCGAGGATGACGTGACCCGGAGAGACGAAATCGAACCAAACGACGGCGCCAAGGCGATGCGGCGATGACGCGCGCGGCTTTTCTCGACCGCGACGGCACCATCATGGCCGACGTGGGCTACCCCTCCGATCCGCGCCAGGTTCATCTGGTACCGAACGCCATAGAGGGCCTCAAGCTGCTGCGCGAGCACGGCTACGCGCTGGTGGTAGTGAGCAATCAGAGCGGCATCGCGCGCGGCATGCTGACGCTGCAAGACGCGCAGCGCGTGAACGACGAAGTGCAGCGCCTGCTGACGCAGGGCGGCGCGCACGTCGATGCCTTCTACCTTTGTCCCCACCGCGACCGTGACGGCTGCGATTGCCGCAAGCCCAAGCCCGGCCTGATCGAGCAGGCGATCCGCGAGCACGGCTACGCGCGCGAGGGGAGCGTGGCCATCGGCGACCGGCCGCGCGACATCGAAGCCGGCCGCGCCGCGCGAGTGAAGACGGTGCGCATCCTCGGCGGACCGTATGCCGGCGAGGGCAGCAACAACGAAGCCGGCATCGCCGACTATGACGCCGTCGATCTGCTGGCCGCCGCGCATTGGATCACGGGAGGGGTGCAACGTGCCGCATCTTAGCGCCCCGCAGGCCCGCCAGCTCTTTGCGCGCATGCGCGGCCGCCGCGTGCTGGTGGTTGGCGATCTGATGGTGGACGAGTGGATCTGGGGGCGCGTCTCGCGCATCTCGCCCGAGGCGCCGGTACCGGTAGTGGAGGTGACCGATCACTCCTTCACGCTGGGCGGCGCCGGCAACGTGGCCACCAACCTGCGCGTGCTGGGCGCCGAGGTCGAGATGACCGGCGTCATCGGCGATGACGCCGAGGCCAGGCGCGTGCGCACGCTGTTGGGCGAGCAGGGCGTCGACGACGGCGGCCTCTTTGTCTGTCACGACCGCCCCACCACGCGCAAGACGCGCATCGTTGCCCACAACCAGCAGGTGGTGCGCGCCGATTGGGAGCGCGCCGCCGCCGTGCCGCAGGCCACCGCCGTCAAGCTGGTCGAGCACGTGCGCACGCGCGCGCACACCGCCGACGCCGTGATCTTCAGCGACTATGCCAAGGGCCTGCTGAGCCGCGCGCTGGTGGAGTCGG
>JAGWST010000296.1 GCA_028869325.1 bacterium
CAGCCTCTTGGCCGCTTTCGCGGTGGAAGAGGACGGAACTTTACCGGGCCCGCCCGCGTACTATCGTCGAGGGTAAGCATTCACTTGCTCTTCCCTGTGATTAGGGTGACCCCGGCGCAGGGTAGAAAAATCAAGCGTGTCAGCCCGCCGGCAGCTCGCCGCGGTCGATCGGCGGCCGGGCGGTGCTCGCGTCCAGCGATGGGCGCCTCGAGAGCAGGACACGCCATTTCTGGAAGTGTCGCGCACAGCCGCCGTTGCGGTAGCGCGCCGGCACGCAAGTAGGGAGGTTACTACGTGAAACGTCTGGGTAGTGCAGTCCTGGCCATGCTCCTGGTGGGCGGGCTGGGGCTGGCAGCGGTCTCCGCTGCACCCATGCAGAACGCGCCGACGCAGGCAACACAGGAAAGCTCGTCGGTGGCGCAGGCCATGGGCACGAATACACCACCGATGGATTTCGGGAATCCGCCAACGGGTGAGATTCCGATCCTCTACAACGATCACCATGTCTACAGCAAGCCGGACGTGCTCAAGCACGGCCGCGTGCTGTCGGCCCTGGTGAAGGGACACACGATCCTGGTGCCGCTGCGCTCGATGTTCGAGCAGATGGGCGCCGCGGTTTCGTATAACCCAAGCACGAAGACGGTGACCGTCAGCAAGCCGGGCGCCGAGGTCAAGGTGACCGTCGGCAAGCCCGAGGTCGTCATCAACGGCGAGTCTCGTCCGTTGGACGTTCCGCCGATGGTCTATCAGGGAAATATCCTCGTTCCGATCCGCGTGATCTCCGAGGGTATGGGCGCATACGTCCAGTGGGTGCAGAGCCGCCACATCGTCGTGGTGCGTTACAGCCCGGTGGTTCCGACGCCGCAGCCGACGGAGGCTCCAACGGCGCCGCCGCCTCCTCCGCCGCCGACGCCCGCCCCCACCATGGCTCCGACGCCGACCCCGGCCCTGAGCCCGGTCGTCTTCGAGAAGTTCGTCGCCGCTGACTACGTCTTCGGCGGCAAGGTCTACAACGAGTTCAGCCCCGGCAACAATGACAACAGAGGCTCCTACACGGCTCGCGCCGCGGTAGAGTTCCCTGCCTTCGGCTTGCCGTGGATGCTCGAGGGGAACTTCAACCAATACGCCTATAACCACGAAGCGACTGCCACGCCGCATCTCTGCCCGTCGGGTGAGGAGAGCTGCGTGACCGTGATCGGTGGCTACGGGCAGGTCTACGTCCCCGCCTTCACCGCCCGCGATTACGATATCGAGGGCCGCCTCGGACTCAAGGTTGCCGATCCGCGCATCTATGTGGGGGTCGCCTACATGGACCGGAACACCAACTACGGGTACCCGCGGCAGAACGGCTTCGGTTTCGGCGCCGAGAAACTGCCGGATCTCGACCTGCCGTTCTCGGTGTACGGCAGCGTGTACTATTTCCCGAGCGTGAAGGGCAACTTCACCGTGCCGGGCTGCCCTGCTGGGGCAACTCCGGGAACGGCGGCCTGCCCTGATCCGAATGCGGGCAGCACGCTTCCGTTGTCGTACCACATCATCACCTACCAGATCGGTGGTACGTACAACATCGCCAAGAGCCCGGTCTTCGTCGACTTCGGGTTCCAGGGCGACAAAGGCACCAACCGCACGAACGCACCGGGCGATTTCTCGCACAACGGTGTGTACGTCGGTCTGGGCGTCCACTTCTAACGCGCGGCGTTGGAGTGAGCCAGGGCCCGGGAGCGCGCTCCCGGGCCCTTCTCGTCAGCCGCTGGGAGGCGCGGTCGGCGGCTCGGCGGTCGCGGCCGGCGCCGCGGGCATCGCCGGCGGACGCGGCGTGGGCGGAGTCTTCGGCATCGCGTAGAGCGGCACGATATGACCATGGCGCAGCTCGCCCTTGGCATTCGCGCCAAACGAGGTCTTGGGGAATTTGGCGGCGACCCACGTCATGAGCGACCACGCGTTCTGATGCGACCTCTTGTCGTAGAACATCGCATCGACGCGCGCCATCGTATAGGTATCCCGAGCGAGCCACGTGTCTCGGGGATACCGCGTGCGCCAGTCGAGCAGCGCCTCTTCGATCGTCCGCGCCCGCCCGAGGTAATGCTCGTAGCGCTCCGGGTTATAGCGTAAGAGCAGGCCCAGATCGCGGATCTCGTTGCCGATGCCGATCGGCGACATCTTCATGCGCCCGAAGTACTCATCGGCCGGGGCCAGCAGCCCCGGCGGATCGGCCTTCGCCTTTTCGGAAGGCTTCTTGGTCTGCGCCGCCAGCGCCGAAGAGGCGCAAGCCGCGCACAAGACTAAGATCAGAAGGCGTCTCACTCCGCGCTACCTATCCTTCTTTGACGACAGAGAGACGGCGCCGGCGCTCATGCGACGCCGATCCGAACCTACGAGATGACATTGGCATCGAGATGCGCCCCGGCCTGCCGAATCTGATCCTTGTGACCGCGGCGAGCCTGCTTGCGCCGCTCTGCATGGCGGCGACTCCGAGCGCAATCGCCGTGCCCACTCGGCATGCGCCGCCGCCACGACCGCGCGTGTGCGCAGATCACATCTTTGCCGGCAGCGTCTTGCCGTTGCATCTGCCTCACGGAACCAGCGTCGCCGTGCTCGGCCCCGGCAGCATCGCGGGCGACGCGTACGTGGCGCCCGCGCAGCTCACGGCGCCGGCAGAGGCGGATCTCATCGTCTCGCGCGGAGCGGCGGTGAACGCTCAGCGGCTGGAGCTGATCCCCGCGCCGCCGCTGGCGCAGACGCTGGCCTCCGTGGACGCCGACTGCGGCGTGACGCTCTACGACCGCAGGACGCTGCAGCGGCTGGGAACCTTCGCCACCGCCGGCTCGCCCGCCGATGCCGCCTACGATGGCGGCTCGCTGATCTGGGCCCCCTCCAGCGGATCCTCGGGCTGGCGCTACACTCCCGGCGATGCGCCCGCGGCGCTCGAGCTGGGTCCAAACACCTCGGCGCTGCTGGCGATCCCCGATGGCACCGTGGTGCAGGCCAATCGCGATCTCGGCGGCGGCGAACAGGGTGCGCTCACCGTGCTGGACGGGGCACAGAGCCGCCGCATCGCGGTCGGCCGAACGCCGGAGGGGCTGGCACCCACGCGCGATGGCCTGGTCCTGGTAAGCCTCACCAACGACGATCGCATCGCCGCCGTCGATCCGCACGCCGGCGGCGTCGTGCGCACGCTCTCCGTCGGCCAGCGTCCGTTCGGCATCGCCGTCGACGGCGAGCGCGGGCTGGCCTTCGTGGCGCTCAACAGCATCGCACGTATGGCCCCCTCGCAGTCAGGCGGCGTCGTGGCCGTCGATCTGCGCGCCTGGCGGATCGCGCGCGTGCGCCACGACGCGCGGCTGGCGCTGGGCGTCGCGCTCGACCGCACGCGCGGGCGGCTCTTTCTCACGGAGGAGCTCGGCACCGTCCTTGTCTTGGACGAGGAACTGCGCAGCGTGCATGCCGCGTTGCATCCCTGTGCGCTGCCCTGGCTGCCGACGATCGATCCCGCCGAGCAGCGGCTCTTCGTACCCTGCCCTAGGGAGAATCGCGTGATCGTCTACGACTTGGCGACACTGCGTGAGGTCGCGCGGATGGCCACCTCACCCTATCCGCTGCGCGTCGCCGTACCCGGTGAGGCCCCGTGACGGCCGCTCTGCCGCCTACCATCGCGCCGCCCGCGCCGTTTCCCGAGGTTCTCGCCCAGCGCCGGCGGTACGAGGAGGTGGCTCCGGGCGTCGCACGTGCCGAGTACGATCTGCGCACGAGCGCAGGGCCACTCGTGATTCGCGTGATCGCGGCCGACCTCTCCAATCCCACGGTGCATCTGCGCACCACGCTTGCCGGCGGGCGTCTGATCTCGGCCGGCGAGCGCGTGAGCGCGATGGCCGAGCGCAGCGACGCCGTCGCGGGCATCAACGGCGACTTCTTCGACATCGAGCGCAGCAACGCGCCGCTCAATGCCTTGGTGCAGGACGGTGTCGTCTTGCGCTCGCCGGGTTATGGCCGCCCGGCGCTGGGCGTCCTCGCCGATGGCCGCGTCGTGCTGGGAACGCCGCGGCTCGCCGGCACGGTTTCGAGCGCGGACGGCCAAGCGCCGCTGAGTGCCGTCGACGTCTGGCCGGCGGACGGCTATGCCCTGCTGCTTCCAGCGTACGGCGCGCCGCCTCCGCCCGGCGCACTGGCGCTCGCCGACGGTTCCAGCCTGGCCTTCCCCGATTCGCTGCCCGCACCGGCGCCTCCGATCTCCGTCGCGGCGCAGATCACGATCGACGACGCCCCGCTGCAGCAGGCGGTGGGCGGCGGACCGCTGCTGCTGCGCGACGGCGAGCCGTACGATGATCCGACCGCGCCGAAGAACGGCAGCGACAAGGCCCAGTTTCCCGTCTCGGGCGTCGGACTCTCGGGCGAGCACACCCTGCTGCTGGTCGAGGTAGATGGCCACCAGCCCGGATACTCCGTAGGCGTCACACGCGCGCAGTTCACCGCGCTCTTCGAGAGCCTGAGCGCGCACGATGCGATGGGCCTGGACTCCGGCGGCAGCTCGACGATCGTCGCGCGCAAGCTGGGCGAGGGCCAAGCCGTGCTCCTCAACCGGCCGTCGGACGGCCGCGAACGCCCCGTCGCCGACGCGCTGATGGTGATGAGCAGCGCGCCCTCGGGGCCACCCGTGCGGCTGGTGGCGCATCCGGCCGCGATCCGCGCGCTCGTCGGCGCGCAGTCACCGTTGCACGTCGCCGCCGTCGATGCCGGCGACCATCCCCAGCCGCTGCCCGCGCCGTTGCGCATCGCCGCGCTGCCCGCTACGCTCGGGAGGCTGGAGGATCAGACGTTCACGGCGGCCGCGGGCTCGGGGATGCTGGCCGTCGCCTCCGGGGAGTTGCGCGCCGAGGTGCCCGTCGAGATCGTAACGACCATCGACCGGTTGGAGATCGATGCGCCTACCGCCAACCCCGCGCCGGGTTCCACGCTGCAGCTGCGCGCCGTGGGCTATGATGCGCAAGGTGATCCGGTGGCCGTCGGCGGCGTGGTGCGCTGGCAGTCGAGCGGCGCGGGGACCATCGACGCGGGGGGCGAGTACCGCGCCCCCGGCCGCAACGGCAACGCCGTGATTACCGCGATTGCGGGGGGAGCGCGCGCCCAGCTGGCGCTGGGGACCGGGAGCCACGGCGCGCCCCTGCCGTGGGAGCCTGCATGGTTCTCCTTCACCAGCTATCCGCGCGGCGGCGGCAGCGTGGCGTTGGACCCGGGCTGCCGCTGCCTAGCGCTGCGCTACGACTTCACGCAAGAGGAGCGTGGAGCCTATGCGCGCACCGCGATCGGCATCAACGGCGCGCCGGTGGCGTTCTCGGTCGAGGTCGAAGGCGACGGAAACGGCGAGTGGCTGCGCATGCGCGTCGCCGACGCCGCGGGGCGCCGCTACGCGCTCACGCTGGCGCCGGCGGTCGACTGGACGGGTTGGCGGCGAGTCGCGGCGCGCATGCCGGTGGATGCGCCGGCTCCCTATACCATCGA
>JAGWST010000297.1 GCA_028869325.1 bacterium
TATCGAGCCGCCGCCGCCTGCTGATCGAGACGGGATTGCGCTTGGGGTTGGCGCGGAACGAGTACTCGCTCCGCTACCAGCCGATCTGGAACGCCAAGACGCACGGCATCGTCGGCGTGGAGGCACTGCTGCGCTGGAACTCGGCGGAGCTAGGGCCTGTCGAGCCCGACGAGTTCGTGCCGGTCGCCGAGGAGGTGGGCCTCATCCGGCCCATCGGCTTCTGGGTACTGCGCGAGGCGTGCCGCCAGGGCACGGTTTGGCGCGACGCCGGCTATGCGCCTATCCGCATGTGCGTCAACGTCTCACCCCACCAGCTGCTCTCCAAGCAATTCGTCGAACGAGTCCGGTCCATCCTCGAAGAGACCGGCTTCGAACCGGCCATGCTGGACTTAGAGCTCACCGAACGCGGGATGCTGGATGCGGAGTCGCGGGCGACGGCGACGCTTGCCGATCTGGAACGCCTCGGGGTCCGAATCTCGATCGACGATTTCGGGATGGGCTACAGCTCGCTGCGCTATCTCAAGACGGTAAAGGCCCATACCATCAAAATCGACCGCTACTTCGTGAACGAGGTTCCCGACGATGCCTACAGCATCGCCGTCGCCGAGTCGATCATCTCGCTGGCCCATAGCATCGGGGTCCGCGTCGTAGCGGAGGGTGTGGAGACGTTGGCTCAGTGCAACCTGCTGCAATTCTTAGATTGCGACGAGCTGCAGGGCTTCTACTTGGCGAGGCCGCTGCCGGCGCAGGAGCTTGCGCACCTGCTCGAGCGCGTGTAATCGCTGACCTAGCGCGGCCGCTCATCCGGCCAACTGAGCCACCTCGACCTCGCATTTGGCCGCGCCCTCGTGCATGCAGCGCCGCTCGGTGACGGAGACACGCTCGCGGTAATGCGCGGCGATGCCGCGCGCCATGCCTTTGAGCAAGGCGCACAACCTGCGCGGGGAGTCGTATTCGATCAGCACGCGATCCTCCGCGATGCGTGAGATTCGCACGTCAGGCAACTCGGTTGCGGGATGCGTTTGGCATGCCGCCGCGCCGATCGCGCGGCTCCTCTTCAGCAGAGACTCCAGGGTGCGCCAGGTGGGCTTCGCGTGGGTCACGCCGGCGCCGAACCAGCGCGGGATCATGAAGGCGCCGAAGTCTTCTAGGAGCAGCGGCGCCGACGTTCCCGCTCGCCTTGCCGCAGCCTCCACCAGTGCCTTGGCCTCCTCGTCCGGATAGGTGTTGAACGCCAGATATCTCCGTTCGGGGAAACCGGCTTCTTCGAACAGCGCCTTCCAGGCTGTCGATCCGTGGCGCGTCTGCGCATACTTCTGCAATTCAAGAAAGTAGAGACCGTGCATACTCGAGCTCCCTCGCGCAAATTGAGACCAGGCAGATTATATGATGTCCTATTCTGGCTGAGGTATCGGCAAGATGCCCAGCGGGCGGCACCCCCAGACGTGCGCCGTGCCGAGAGCAGGAATCGTGATTTGTGATAACAAATACCAACTGCGACTGGAGGTGCGGGAGCGTGCAGAGAGCCGTGCGCCAGGTCGCCTCGGGGGCGATTCTGGACGGGGAGTTGCAGCAGCGAACCCTCGTGGACGGGGTGGTCTTGCGCATTCGTGAGGCGATTCTCGAAGGGGAGTTGCTGCCGGGCGAGCCCGTGCCGCTGCGCGACCTTGCGGCGCGCCTCTCGGTAAGCGTGATGCCGGTTCGCGACGCGCTGCGCCGCCTCGCTGCCGAGGGGCTGATCGAGTACTCGCCGCATCGGGGCGCGCGTGTCGCCCCCGTCTCGAGCGGCGATCTGGAGCAGCTCTACGAGCTGCGCATCGCCATCGAGACCGCCGCCGTGCGCGCCGCCGTGCCGAAGCTGACGGTCGAGGAGTACGCGCACCTCCGGCGGATCGTGGATTCAAATGAGGACCCGCGCGACCCCGAGGCCGATCTCAAGTCGCGGCAGGCGCATCAAGACTTCCACTTCGGCATCTACGACGTGGAGCGCTCGCGCTGGCTCAAGCGCACCCTGCCGCCGTTGTGGGAGGCCAGCGAGCGTTACCGCCGTCTGGGGGTGCGCCGCCGCGGCTCGCCGGCGTACCGCTGGAGCGAGCACGGCGTCATCCTCGATCGCATGGTTTCCGGGGACGTCGACGGCGCCGCAGAGGCGCTGGAGCAGCACCTGCGCACGACGCTGCAGATGCTCAAACGGTATCTCAGCGAGCTGACCGAGGCGCATCCCGTAGGAGCATCGAGACGATGACCAAGCACGACGAGACATTCGTCCCCGTGGGGACCAGCTTGCTCTTCGAGAACGAGATGATCCGTATCTGGGAGGTGAAGCTGGAGCCGGGCGAAAGGCTGGGCCTGCACCACCACGAGTATCCCTACGTGGTGGTCTCCATCGAGCACGGCGAGAATCGCATCCGCAACCAGGACGGCTCCGTGAAGGATACCGTGGAGCCGCCCGGTCACTGGGTGGTGCGCCCCGCCGGCGAGATCCACGATCTGAGCAACGTGGGCAGCACGCGCTATATCAATCGCTTGATCGAGCTGAAGTACGCGCCGCCCGTCTCCGCCGATGCCAGCATCTCGCACCTGCAGCGCGAGCTAAACGTGGGCAACGCGGCGCCCGATCTGCACGAGCTGCTGATCGACGCGGAGGGCATGGAGTGGCGCGCCAAGTCGCTGCCGGGGCTCTACGAGAAGCGGCTGTGGAGCGACGAGCGCAGCGGCGCCTCGATCTCGCTGGTGAAGTTCGAGCGAGGGAGCGGGATTCCGCAGCCGCACAAGCATGCCTCGAACCAGTTCATGTACTGTCTCTCCGGCAGATACGAGTACCAGCACTCCGGCCTGGTGCTGCTGCCCGGCCACTTCTACTGCAATCCCAAGGGCGCGGTGCACGGGCCGAGCGTCGCGCTGGAGGACTCCGTGCTGCTGGAAGCCTACGACGGCCCGCACTACCCCGAGCGACCCAGCTGGTACACCGACGAGAAGGACGCGCACTGACGTCGCGGCCAGGGCGCACGTGCGCCGAGGAAGGATGAAGAAGGTGCCAAAGCGAGAGATCAAGAGCCCGTTACTCTACGAGCCGCCCGGCGGCGGTGCATTCTCGTCCGCTATCGAGGCGCCGCCCGGAAGAACGGTCTACATCTCCGGGCTGACGGCGCGCAACACCTCCGGCGAGGTGGTAGGCGAGGGCGACATCACGGCGCAGACGGAGCAGGTGATGCAGAATCTCAAGGCCGCATTGGACGCCGCGGGGGCGACCTTTGCGGACATCGTGAAGGTCACCGTATTCATCCGCAACATGGAGGACTTCCCGAAGATACACGCGGTGCGCCGCAAGTACTTCACCAAGCCCTATCCGGCCTCGTCGATGGTCGAGGTCTCGCGGCTGGTTGATAGACGCCAGCTCATCGAGATCGAAGCGATCGCGGTGGTGTCATGAAGCTGGTAACCTATCGCGGGCGCGGCGGCACACCCCGCCCCGGCGCCGTTGTGGACGACACCGTCGTCGATCTGGGCTCGGCGTTCGATTCGCTGCTCTCGTTGATCGATGGCGGAGGGACGGCGCTGGAGAGCGCCGCCAAGGTCGTGCGCGCGCGGGCGCAGGCGGAGCCGTTGAGCGCCGTGCAGCTGTTGGCACCGATTCCCTCGCCGCGCCGCGACGTCTTCTGCGTGGGCTGGAACTACCTCAAGCATTTCAAGGAAGGCCAGGGAAAGCGCCTGGGTGGCGACGAGCAGCTACCCGAGCATCCCGCGTTCTTCACCAAGGCCACCTTGAGCGTGATCGGGCCGGAGGCGCCGATCCCCTACGACGCCGGCGTCTCGACGAAGGTGGACTACGAGGCGGAGCTGGCGGTCATCGTCGGACGGCGCGTGCGCAGCGTCTCGGCCAACCGCGCGCTCGAGTACGTCTTCGGCTACAGTTGCGGCAACGATGTCTCCGTCCGCGACGTGCAGCGGCAACACGGTCAGCAGTGGGTGAAGGGGAAGAGCTTCGACGGCACTTGCCCGCTTGGACCATGGATCGTGACGGCCGACGAGATTCCCGATCCGCAGCGGCTGACGGTGGAGTGCCGCGTCAACGGCGAGGTCAAGCAGCACGACTCCACCGAGCACATGATCTTCACCGTCGCACGGATCATGGAAGAGCTATCGCTCGGCATGACGCTGCTGCCCGGCGACATCATCTTGACGGGCACGCCCGACGGAGTCGGCTTTGCGCGGACGCCGCCCGAGTTCATGAAGGCCGGCGACGAGGTGATCGTCGCCATCGAGGGTGTCGGCGAGCTGCGCAATCGTCTGGCGGCTCAAGACTTGAGAGCAACGCTCTGACAGGAGGTTCCCGTGGAGCATCCCACTCGGCGTCATCTGCTGGCCGCGGGCCTGGGCACGGCGGCCGCCCTCGCCTTCTCTCGACCGCTGGGCGTGCGTGCCGCCAACACCACCGGCATCACGCTGCAACTCGACTTCTTGCCCTTCGGCCGCTACGCGCCGTACTACTTGGCCGCCGCGCAGGGCCTCTACGCGAAGCGCGGCCTGGAGGTGACCATCACCTCGGGCAGCGGCACCGGTCCCGCGCTGCAGCAACTGCTGGGCGGGCGGGCGCAGGTGTGCTTCGTCGACATCCCCTCCATGCTGCTGTTGATGGGGCGCGGCACGAAGCCGCGAATGCGCAGCTATGGCGTGCTCTACGCGAAGGCGCCCGAGACCGTGTTCTTCTTCGAGGGCGGCGGCATCTCCACGCCCAAGGACTTGGAGGGGAAGACGATCGCGACGTCGGCCGGCAGCACGGACTTCGAGCTCTTTCCGCTCTTCGCGGCGGCGCAAGGGATCGACGCATCGTCGATTAAGTGGGTCACCGTCGATCCATCCGCCAAGGTCGGGCTCTTTCTGCAGGGCAAGGTCGATGCGACCACGACCTACGTGTTGGGGCTGCCTGGCGTGCAGGCAAAGGCCGGCGGGCGCAAGGTGGGTCACTTCACCTATGGTGAGCACGGCGTGAGCGTGTACGGAAACGGGTTGATCGCCACGGATGACTTCGCCTCGGCGCATCCCGACGCGTTGAGGGCATTCGTCCAGGCGACCCTGGAGGGCTACAAGGCCGCGTTCAAAGAGCCGGCCAAGGCCGCCGCGGCGATGAAGGCGCACGTTCCGACGCTGGACGTGGCGCTGGCGGCGGCTGAGGTGAAGATCGTGGAGGATCTGGCCTACGGTCCCGATCAGCACGCGCACGGGCTGGGCTATCAATCGCCGCAGGCGATGAGCGCGAACCTCGCCGCCGTAGAGAAGTACCTCTTGAAATCGACGATCTCCGACCCCGTCACGGATTTCTACACCAATGCGGACCTGGCCTGAACCAACCCAAGGCGTCCAAGGCTCGCCGATCGCCATACGCGAGGTGACCAAAGCGTTCATCGCGGGCGGGCAGCGTGACGCGCTCGCGTTGGGACCGCTTGAGCTGGAGATCGCCGCCGGCGAGTTCGTGACCGTGGTAGGCCCCTCGGGGTGCGGAAAATCGACGCTGCTCTCGATCGTGGCGGGACTGACGCGTCCGACCACGGGCGAGGTGGCGATCGGTGAGCGGCGCGTCGAGGGAGCCTACACCGATCTGGGGATCGTCTTCCAAAAAGATTTGCTGCTGGACTGGCGCACGGTGCTCGACAACGTCCTGATCCAGGCCGAGGTCCGCGGGTTGGAGCTCGCGCGCTATCGCGA
>JAGWST010000298.1 GCA_028869325.1 bacterium
GCGTGCTCGAGAATCTCGGCGGGCAGATCTTCAACGGGTTGGTCAGCGGTTCGTTCTACGCGATGCTCAGCTTGGGCTTGGCGATCATCTTTGGACTGCTGCGCATCGTCAACTTCGCTCACGGCACCATGTACATGCTGGGGGCGTTCGCGGCCTACGTCGGCGCGCAGAGCCTGGGCCTGAACTTCTGGGTGGCCCTGGCGCTCTCGCCGATCGTGGTAGCGGTCGTCGGCATGCTCTTGGAGCGCTTGCTGCTCAGCCGCCTCTACAAGCTGGACGTGCTCTACAACCTGCTGCTGACCTTCGGCATCACGCTCTTCATCGAAGACGCGATGCGGCTGAAGTTCGGCATGCAAGGCTCGCCGTACGTGATCCCCAATCAACTCGAAGGCATCGTCAACCTCGGCTTCATGATCTATCCCACGTATCGCATCTTCGTGATCGTGGTCTCGCTGGTCGTCTGTATCGGCGTCTGGCTGCTGATCGAGAAGACCTCACTCGGCGCCACGCTGCGCGCCGCGACGGAGAACCCCGGGCTCGTCCGCGCCTTCGGCATCAATGTGCCGGCGCTGGTGACCGGCGTCTTTGGCTTCGGCTGCGCGCTGGCCGCCTTCGCGGGCGTGCTGGCCGCACCCGTGAACAACGTCGCCCCGCTGATGGGCGACGACATCATCATTCCAACCTTCGCCGTGGTGGTCATCGGCGGCATGGGCTCGATCATCGGGTCGATCGTCACCGGCTTCCTGGTCGGCGTCGTGGTCGCGCTGGGTGCCGTCTTCTACCCGCCGATCTCCAGCACGCTGGTCTTCATCCTGATGGCGTTCGTGCTGCTGGTGCGGCCGGCCGGCCTCTTTGGCACCTCGGAGGGGCTGCGCTGATGCTGAGTTCCGGACAACACGAGTCGCGCGGCTACTCGGCCTACGTGGGCGCGGGACTCTTCATTCTCGGCTTAGCCCTGCCGTGGATCATGTATCCCGTGCTGGCCATGAACATCGTGGTCTGGGCGCTCTTTGCCGTGGGCTTCAACCTGCTGCTCGGCTATGGTGGGCTGCTCTCGTTCGGCCATGCGATGTTCTTCGGCGGGGCCAGCTATGTGGTGGGAATCGTGATTCTCCACTACCACGTGCCGATGCCGTTGGCGCTGCTGATCGGCGTGCTCTACGCGGTGGTGCTGGCCTTTTTGGTAGGCGCGCTCTCGATCCGCAGCCAGGGCATCTACTTTGCCATGATCACGCTGGCCTTCGCGCAGTTGATCTACTTCTTGGTGAGCGGCGCCTTCATCGGCCTGACGGGCGGCGAGAACGGCTTGCAGGCCGTGCCGCGCGGTACGTTCTTCGGTCTTCCGCTCAACGACGATCGCGTGATGTACTACGTGCTCTTCGCCATCACGGTGGCGGTCGTCGCCTTTGTCATCCGCACCATCCACTCGCCGTTCGGTCAGGTGCTCAAGGCGATCCGCGAGAACGAGCAGCGCGCGCGCAGCTTGGGCTACGAGGTCGATCGCTACAAGCTGATGGCCTTCGTGCTCTCGGCCGCCGTCTCGGGCCTGGCCGGCGGAATGCTGGTGGTGCACCAGCACTTCACCGTCATGGACAACGTCGACTGGCAGACCAGCGGCCAAGTGGTGATGATGACCCTGCTGGGCGGCATGGGCACCGTCTACGGGCCGATCGTGGGTGCGGCGTTCTACCTGCTGCTCTCCGACCGTCTGGCGGTGCTGGTCAGCGCGCCGGGCGTGGTGATCGGGCTGATGTTCATCATCACGGTGCTGGTCTTCCGCCGCGGGATCGTGGGCGAGATTCTCGCCCGCCTGGAGCTGCGCCGCAGCCGAGCCCGCACCTAGCGGCCGGGCGCCAATGCCGTCGGCCGAGTTGATCGCGATCGGGACCGAGCTGCTGCTGGGCCACCTGGTCGATACCAACTCGCAGTTCGTGGCGCAGGCCCTCAACGGCGTGGGCATCGACGTCTATGCCACGCACGGCGCCGGCGACAACGTGGAGCGTCTGGCGCGGCTGATGAACGACGTCTGCGCGCGTGCCGACATGGCGATCTGCACCGGAGGCCTGGGTCCCACCGTCGACGACGTCACGCGCGAGGCCGTTGCCCGCGTCGCCGATGCTCCGCTGGAGCTCCATGAAGCCAGCCTGCACGCGATGGAGGCGCGCTTCAAGGCGATGGGGCGCACGCCGACGGAGAACAACCGCGTTCAAGCGATGATCCCGCGCGGCGCACACGTGCTGGAGAATCCGAACGGCACGGCGCCCGGCTTTGTGGTGCGGCGCGCCGACGGCAAGGTGATCGCCTGTATGCCCGGCGTGCCGCGCGAGATGCGTGCCATGCTGCACGAGCGCCTCATCCCTTGGCTGGCCACGACCTTCGGCGTGCGGCAGACCACCGTCTCGCGCTCGCTGCACACCATCGGCTGGGGCGAGTCCAGCCTGGACGCGACGATCCGCGATCTCTTCGAGAGCCAGCGCAATCCCAGCATCGCGATGCTGGCGCACTTCGGCTGGGCGGTGGACATCAAGCTGACGGCACGCGCGGCCGATCGCCACACGGCCGCCGAGATGCTGGACGAGCTGGAGGCGCGCATCCGCCGGCGCGTCAAACACGGCATCTATGGCGTCGACGAGCAGACGCTGGCGTGGGCGATCGGCGCGGCTTTCGAGGCGCGCGGTTTGACGCTGGCCGTGGCGGAGAGCTGCACGGGCGGGACGATCTCCGCGGATTTGGTGGCGGTGCCCGGCATCTCGAAGATCTACCGCGGCGGCGTCACCGCCTATGCCGACCAGATCAAGACGGCAGAGCTAGCCGTGAGCGCGCGGACGCTGCAGATGCACGGAGCGGTCAGCGAGGAGACGGCGCGCGAGATGGCGGAAGGCGTGCGCCGGCGCTTCAACGCAAGCGTGGGACTCTCGACGACCGGCGTGGCGGGGCCCGACGGCGGCACCCCGGAGAAGCCGGTGGGCTTGGTCTGGCTCGCTTTGGCCGCGCCGAAGCGCACCCTGGCACAGCGGCTCCAACTCCCGGGCAATCGCGCGGACGTGATCCGCCGCGCGAGTACCGCGGGGTTGGCGCTGCTGTGGCGGATGATCGAAGAAGAGACGTAGCATCGCGATCTTCCCTCAGCCGCGCGAGGCTAATGCCTCTCCGGTGCGGATGAGGGCTATCCCCAGGCGCACGCGCAGTGTGGTGGACGAATGGCGAACGCTGAGCGCATCGCGGACGAGGGCGGCACGCTGCCGCGCTCGCCGACGCTCCGCCTCAGCGTCGGCGAGCAAACGCTCGACGATGAGGATCGTCAACATGAGTTTCCTTATGGAACGGATGTGGAGTGGAGAAAAGAAGGGCGGCCGCGGCTCTCCGCCCACGGCCGGCGTCCGTGCGCTACGGGTTCTGCGCTACGAGACGGCTGCGGACGGGAGGCGAAGGCGGCCGTTACGAACGTCGCTGCCGGTCATCTCTTCACGCCCCCCTTTCCATCATTTCGCAGATGCGGCGACGACCGTCGTGCCGCAATGGAGGGTAGTATAGCAAAGCCGGCAGGCGCCGCGCAAGCCGGAACCGGCCGATAACTCTAAACGTTACCAGAGGCAGTCTGCCGGTGGCCGGCCGGTCTGCCCCACGAGGAGTCTGCCTGCATGCGACGGATGCTCTACGCCTTGGGATCTCTGACCAGTCTGGCCGCGCTTGCCTCGTGTGGCGGCGGCGGCGGCTCGACCGGTGGAGGCGTCCTTCCGCCCGGACCGAGCGGCTCGTACGTGCAGGCGACGCCTGCGCCCGGCATGGCACCGGCGCCGGCCGGCTTCTGCGTCTCCAGCGCGCAGAGCTCGGCCGTGCTGAGCGTGACCTCAAACCCGCAGGGCGCATGGGTCGAGGCCACGACCTCAGCGGGACAGACCTACCTGTTGGGGCAGACGCCGCAGAGTTGCCGCCTGAATCCGACGACCAACGGCGTCAAGGTGACGGTGTTGGGCGGCGTCGGGCAGACGCCGCAGACCACGACGGTGGCCGGCAACAAGAGCACGACCATCTTTTTCAACGCTGTCGCCGACTCCAGCGGCCAGGCCGGGATCGGCGGCGGAACGCTAGCGGCGATGCGCAAGCCCCAGACGGCCTCCGTCCGCGCGAGCAGCGCGAATATCCCGCGGCGCGCGGTGGGCCGCGCCGCGGGCAGCGCCGTGGCGCCGGGGGCGTTCTCGGTCGTCTATCGTCCCGGGGCGCTCGCGATGGAGGGGCGCACGCCGGCCGACGTGGAGCGTGGGCTGGGCGCGCAAGGCAGGCCGATCGGCACCTTTGCGGGCATGGCCTGGCTCGGCGTGCGCGTCGATCCCTCGCAGGCGGCCAGC
>JAGWST010000299.1 GCA_028869325.1 bacterium
GCGAGCAGCTCCAGCAGCTTGGCGGTGCCGAAGATCGCATCGAAGCCGGCTTGGAACTCGGGAAAGATCACGCCCACGCGCGCCCCACCCACAAAATCCAGACGCTCTCCCTCGGCTTGAGCCAGCTCCATCATCGTGCGCCGGTCGCTCTTGGTGCGGATGACCTCCGCGCCGTGCTCGCGCGCGATGCGCTCGATGACCGACGGCGCCGAGACGGGCACGGCCACACGCGCGCGGCTCTTCGCGCGAACCACCAGCAGTACGGCCAATGCGAGCAGCTCGTTCGCGTGGATGGCGCGTCCGCGGTCGTCGACCACCGTCAACTGCTCCCCACCGGGATCGACCAGCACGCCTGCGTTCGCCTCCAGCGTGCGTACGATGGTGGAGAGCTGCTGGATGTAGCGCGGGCGCTCGTCGGCGAACGTGCGCACCTTCGTGTCGTCGAAGTACGCGTTGAGCGAGACCATCTCGATCCCCAACTGTCCCAGCAAGCGCGGCAGAATCGCCGCGGCGCTGCCGTAGGCGAAGTCGACGACGACCTTGAAGCGCGCTTCGGGCAGCGCCGTCGACGCTAGACTCTGGATGAAGCCGCTGGCGTAGCGCTCCAACGCGCGACCCGGGAAATCCAGCAGCCCCACGTCGTCCATCGACGTGCGGCGAAAGTCTTCGCGGAAGAAGAGATTCTCGATCTTGCGCTCGACGTTTTTATCGACGTTGATGCCGCTCGGCGCGAAGAACTCGATCAGGAACGAGTTGGGATCGTCCGGCGAGACGCGCACGTGCACGCCGCCGTCGCCGGACTGGCGCGCGGCGTAGCGCGAGAGCGGAATCGGATACGAGCGGAGATCGGAGACGTTGAGGCCGACGGCCAGCAGGCCGGAGATGATGCAGCGGTTGACCACGCGCGAGGCGTGGTGCGTGTCGCGGCTGGTCATCACCGTCTGCCCCGGGCGCAGGAACGAGCCGAATGCCTGACCCAGCTTGGTGGCGAACTCCGGCGTGATCTCGATGTTGGCCAAGCCCCGCACGCCGTCGCCGCCGAAGAGCGAGCCCGGCCACTTGATACCCCAGATGAGCGACATCGAGACCATGGCGCCGGCGGCGATCGCCTTGTCCGGCCAGATCTTCACCTGCGGCGAGATGGTCGCACCCGCGTTGATGGAGCAGCCGCGTCCGACCACCACGCCCTCTTGGACGCTGACGTACTCTTTCACGATATTCCGATCGCAGAGGGTGCAGGCGGTGAGCTTCGCCCCCTTGCCCAGGTAGACGTTGTCCCAGATCACCGCGCGGTGCAGCTGCCCCTGCTCCTCGACGATGGTGGCATCGCCGACCGAGGTGAACTCCTCGATCAGGGCGCCCGGGCCGATCGTGCAGTTACGCCCGATCGCCAGCGGCCCGTGCAGGTTCGCGGTGGGGTCGATCTCCGTTCCCTCGTCCACCCAGATGCCGGGGCGGATCTGCGTCCCCGGAATCTGCAGCCGTACCTTGCCCGCCAGCGCGTCGTAGTTGGCCTGCCGGTACTGCTGCAGGTTGCCGATGTCGGTCCAGTAGTCGCCCGTGACGTAGCCGTACATCGGCACGCCGTCGGCCAGCATGTGCGGGAAGATGTCCTTGGAGAAATCGTAGGAGCGGCCGCTCTCCATGTAGCCCAGCACCTCGGGCTCCAGCACGTAGATGCCCGTATTGATGGTATCGGAGAAGACCTCGCTCCAGGTCGGCTTCTCGAGAAAGCGCGTGATACGGCCGCTCTCGTCGGTGATCACGACGCCGAACTCCAGCGGGTTCTCGACGCGCTGCAGCACGATGGTGGCCTTCGATCCCCAGCGCTTGTGCTGCTCGATCACGGCGGTCAGGTCGAGATCGGTCAGCGCATCGCCGCTGATCACGACGAAGGGCTCGCCCGCCAGCTGCTCCTCGCCCAGCTTCACCGCCCCGGCGGTGCCCAGCGGCGTGTCCTCGACCACGTAGAGCATCTCGACGCCGTAGGCGCTGCCGTCGCCGAAGTAGCTCTCGATCTCGTCGGCCAAGTAGTGGACCGTCGCGACGACGCTGGTGAGCCCGTGCGTCCGCAGCAAGTCCACGATGTGATGCATCACCGGCTTGTTGGCTACCGGCGCCAGGGGCTTGGGTCGGGTCGAGGTGAGCGGACGCAGTCTGGTCCCCTCGCCTCCCGCCATCACTACAGCCTTCATTGGTCCCTTCGCTGTTCGGCGAGCGCGCCTGCGACCCCGGCGGGTAACTCGGTCCGTCGCATGCTTCGTCTGCGTATCATGTACCCACCGCGGCCCCGCGAACACGCGTGCGGGGTTTTACAGCGGGTGGGTTCGCGGTAGAATTGGAGGACGGAGGATTCCTCCCTTGGGCCAGATTGGTTGAGCCGTTGGGCGCGAGCGATCGCGCCCTTCGTCTATTCTTGACCTCTACTCCGCAGGCTCACCGGTAATGTCACGAACGCTCTTGGCGAGACGCTCGATATTGGCGATCGCGATGACCTCCTCGCTCTCGGCCAGGCGCTGGAGAATCACGCCCTGCGTCGCCCGCCCGCTCTTGCGGATGTCGGCGATGCGCATGCGGATCGTCGTGCCGGCATTGGTGATCAGCATGAGCTCGTCGTGCTCGTTCACCAGGATCTGATCGACCACCATCCCCAGCTTCTCCGCGCGCGCGAAGGCCTTCACGCCCTTGCCCCCGCGGCTGGTGTGCCGGTACTCGTCGATCGGTGTGCGCTTGCCGTAGCCCTGTGAGGTCACCAGCAGCACCTCTTGGCGGTCGGCCTCCACCACGTCCATCGCGGCGACCGTATCGCCGGCCTCCAGCGTGATGGCGCGGACGCCGCGCGCCATACGCCCCATCGGCCGCACGTCGGTCTCGCCGAAGTGGACCGCCATGCCCTTGCGCGTGGCCATGATGATGTCGCTCTTGCCATCGGAGAGATCGACGGCCAGCAGCTCGTCGCCCTCGTCCAGGTTGATGGCCACAAGGCCATTGCGGCGCACGTTGGCAAAGTCGCCCAGCTTCGACTTCTTGATGACGCCCCGTTTGGTGACCATCACCATGTAGAGGTCGGCGTCAAAGTCGCGGATCGGGAAGATCGCCGTCACCGACTCTCCCGGCCCCAACGTCAGCAGGTTGACCAAGTTGGTGCCGCGCGCCGTACGCGAGGAGTCGGGGATCTCGTAGGTCTTGAGCCGGTACGCGCGCCCCGTGTTGGTGAAGAAGAGGACGTGCTGGTGCGTCGTCGCCACGAAGAGGTGCTTGACGACATCCTCTTTCTTCATGTTGATCCCGGCGACGCCCTTACCGCCGCGGTTCTGCGCGCGGAACGTGTCGACGGATACGCGCTTGATGTAGCCGCCGGAGGTGCTGGTCACCACCACCTCGGTGTCGGGGATCAGGTCTTCCATGACCATCTCCTCCTCGGCTGGCAGCACCAGCGTGCGCCGCTCGTCGCCGTACTTCTTCTCGACCTCCTCGACCTCGCGCTTGACCACGTTCATCAGCGCCTTGTTCTCGAAGAGCGCCCCGCCTTTGCGGATCACCTCCAGCTCCTCGATGAGCTTGATGAGCTGGCGGTACTCCTCCTCGATCTTTGCGCGCTCCAGCCCCACCAGACGCTGCAGGCGCATATCGAGGATCGCGTTGGCTTGGATCTCGGAGAGCTGGAAGCGCTGCATGAGGCCGTTGCGCGCGATCTCCGTAGTCTCGCTGCCGCGAATCAGCGCGATGACCTCGTCGATGTTGTCGAGGGCGATGCGGTAGCCTTCGAGCACATGGGCACGCTCGCGCGCCTTGCGCAGGTCGAACACCGTGCGTCTGAAGATGACGTCGACCCGATGCCACAAGTAGTGGAGGAGCATCTCCTTGAGCGAGAGCACGCGCGGCTCTAGCGGCGTGGAGGCGCCGGCCACGCCCGCATCCAGCTTCCCCTCCTTGTGGGGCACCAGCGCCAGCATGTTGAAGCCGAAGCTGGTCTGCAGCGGGGTGTGCTTGTAGAGCTGGTTGAGCACCACTTGCGGCGTGGCGTTGCGGGCCAGCTCCAAGACGATGCGCATGCCCTTGCGGTTCGACTCGTCGTCGAGACGAGCGATGCCGGTGATGCGCTTCTCAGAATGCGCTTCGGCAATCGCTTCGACGATGCGGCTCTTATAAACCTGATACGGAATTTCCGTAATGACGATCTTATGGCGGCCCTTTTCTTCGATGATTTCGGCCTTGCCGCGAATCGTGATCGAACCGCGCCC
>JAGWST010000300.1 GCA_028869325.1 bacterium
CTGAACGAGTGCTCCCCGGCGCATCGCGATGAACTCCTCAAGGGCGCCGTCGCATTCGCGCTGCAGTGCGATGCGCGCGCGATTCTCACGGCGCACGCACCGCTTGTGATCCCCGGACTTACCGTCGAAAGGCTGACGCTTGAACTGCCGAACGATTCGCAAAAGCGGCAGATCTACGCGTTCCATGCCGGGCTCCGGCCATCGGCGGAACTCGACGCACTGTGCGGCGGGTTCCGTAATGCCTACGAACTAACCATAGCGGGACGCTGCCACAGCGTCGGGGGACGACCGCCGGGGCTCGCGTTCGAGCTCTATGATCGGTACGTCACCGAGTGCCTGCCGACGCATTGCTCGGCAGTCGCCGGGGGACTCGCGCGCTACCTCGCGACGGAGATGGGCAACCGGGGATCGCTCCATCTGCCGCGACACGACTGCGATGTGCTCGCCGAGCGCTTCCTTGCGGAGCATCGCGCTCCGTTGACGGCCCTCGACGATCTCTTGCGCTGTCCGCTCATGGATGTCGCCGGCGACATCGTGACATTCGAACATGAGTTGCTCTTCACGTACATGCGAGCGTCGGCGCTACACCACAACACGACGTCGATCGGTGAGCTCTGCGCGAATCTGCGGCTCCCGCGAAACCAAACGCTCGTCGAGTTCATCCTCCCTCGGGTCACGGCGTGTGAAGAGATCAACGCGGTCCTCGCGGTGTGCGAATACCTCGGCGTACTCAAGGCGTACGAGGGTCGGCTCGGTGCGTTAGCCCGTGCGGCGGTCGTCGACGCGTGCGAAAAGTTCGTGCGCGACTCGATCGCGGAACTCGACAAGATCCTTGTGCGCTTCATAACGACCCGGACCGATGAGGGACGGCTGATGCTCGTTGACATCGAACTGGACGGGCTGGATGACCTAACCGACTTCGAGAAGAACATCGCGCAGGTAATCGCGCGTCGCGTAGATGGCGCCGCCGGCCGCGCTCGGCTATTGAAGATCCTCGACGAAACCGAAGCGGCTCTCAGAAGCGCTGTTTCCCTTCGAGCAAAAGAAGAAGGCGCGGGCGTTCGGCAAGCCTGGTCGGAAGTGATGCGGCTCTGGGTGGGCCTTAGTCGTCCGACACAAATGCGAGGCACGCTGGTCATTGCGAATCTGAAAGAGCGGGTAAGCGGTTTTTCGCGAGAGCGCTTCGATCCGGAGTTACGCGGGGAATTGGTAGCGCGGGCATTGGCCGAACCGGCAGGGACCTTCGCGCTGTACTTGCTTCTTCAAGAGCTGGAGTTCCACGAGGAGGACGCCGAGATGTTAGTCTCCCTCGTCGAGCGAGCGTGGGCGACGCAAATCCACTACCTGCGCATGACCGCCCTGTTTGCCCTGATGAACGCCCGCAGCGCAGCAGGCTCAGAGCCGGCCCTGCAATCGCGCGTCGCAGAGTTTCTCGATTCCATCGAGACTCACGACATGGTACTGTCATCGATGATCGTGGAGGCGCAATCACATTTTGAAACGATCGAGCCTCCCGTGTCGAGCGAAGATGCACTCGCGGAGATGCGGGCGACGATCGAATGGAACGTGCCGGTCGAGCTGCGGGTCGCGTTCGACGAGACGAGCCAAAACGCGGCCGCGTACTCATTACTCTCGCGAATCTTCGAAGAGGTGTTCCAAGGCGCCTATTTTAACGCGTACCAGCAACTCTCCGACGAGGAGCGGTTCCGAATTTTGACGCTCGCCGCGGGCGCTCCAAGTCAGGGCTTCTACGGGGACTGGATCATGCACGAGCTGCTTCGGCTCGATAAGATCGAGGCGCTACCGACGTTCCGCGCAGCGGCGACGGCCATCGACCTTAGATCTTCGTTTCCGCAGGGCGAGACGGCGATTTTCGTGCTGGGTCTCTACGCCTTCGCGCGGTACGCCGAGGCGCCCCCAGTGCGGCCCGAGCCAACGTCGACCCTCGAACGCGCGTGGTTTTTGGTCGGGGATGCGCTCTTCTGGGCCTTCCACGACAGAGGGCGCCATGCGGGAACGCGCGGCGCCGAGGTGCTCAAACGGCTCGACGGCGACGTGCTTCTTTCGGCAGCAATCGTTTTGTCGGACCTCCACGACACCCACTGGAACTTTGTTCTCGAAGGGCAGCGCTTTCCAACATTCGCCGCGGTCTGGCCGGACGTGGCACGCAGGATTGCCACACATGGGATAGCTCACCGCGAGCGGATCGCCGCGCTGAAGGAACGGCCTGTGCGCTTCAACGACGTCGCCGGCTATCTCGTCAAGACACTCGGCGAGATCGGGGACGCGTCGTCAATCCCTGTCCTTCGGTCCGTTATGGACGATCCGGCGATCGGCCGTGCCGCCATCGAGTCGATTCGGGCCATCGAAACGCGAGAGATAGGCACCCGAACTTAACGATCGACCGCTTCGTCAAGCAGTTGGACGCGATTGACGGTATCCCCGTGAGTGCTCCCGCTGATACGTGGGCTCTGAGGCCCATGGAGGGCTCCCCGGACGGTGCCGGCGCGCATGCGAAAAGCCCGATTACTCGGGCTTTTGAACGTGGTGGAGATGAGGGGACTCGAACCCCTGACCCCTTACATGCGAAGCAAGTGCTCTACCAGCTGAGCTACATCCCCAGGGGCGCCGACGCGAGATTTTAACACACCGGGGAGCGGGCCGTAAAGAGCCCTACTCGGTCAGCTCCGGCTGGACGCCGAGCCCGTCGGTAAAGCTTCCCAGCGACGTCGCCAAGTCCACCGTGGCGATAACCTCGAAGATCGCATCGTCGTCGAGGCCTGCCTCGCGCAATCCTTCAATCGAAGGTCGCAGATCGGCGGCCGCTGCGCGCGCGAAGGTCAGGATCGCGCTCTCCATCGCCGAGAGGGACTCGTCGTCGAGACGGTTCTCCATCACGGCGCCCAAGACGGGCTTCTCGATCTCGGCGCGCGTGAGCAGCAGGCGCAGGAACGGGGCCAGGGTGCCGGTGCTGCCGCGAACGGCAGAGACCACCACGCCCATCAGGGCCTTGATCGTGAGCGGGAGCTCTCCGGCAAACAGCGTCGCTTTGGTCTTGGCCCAATTGGCGGCGAGGATATCGGGGCGGCGCTCCATTGCGCGAAAAGCCTCCGGCACCTCACCGAAGGAGCGTTCGAGATCCTCAAAGAGGTTCTCAGTCGATCCTTGGAGTTCGGTGGGCAGGGAAATCGCTCTCTCCTCGTCGTGGCCGTTCTGGTGCGGATCCGGGGCAGCCATCGCTTACCCCCTTACCCTGGTTTCGGCCGAGTTAGCCGGGTCCTTAAGTGAACGTCAGGAGACTCAGTTGTGTTCCTCGACCACGCAGCTCTTGACGATCAGGTCGGCCGCTGCGGCGGCACGGGATTCGGCATGCGCGATGATATATCGCTCCCGGTCGAACTGCAGCACCTCCTTGGCCGTGGCGGGCTTCGGCGCCAGCGCCTCTGCCGCGCTGGTGCTGTGAGGCTCCGGAACGGGATCGTCCAGCGTGGTCACGATGACGGGTATGTTGGGATAGGGCATCGTCTGCGCGATCTGATACTCGGCGGTGTCCTGGATGGTGTGCTTGTCGAGCAGCACGTGAATGACGTTACTCAAATCGTAGCTGACGGCCCGCTGGCGATCGACGGAGCGCTGCATCTCGGAGGCAGCGATGGTGAGCTGTTGCTTGCGCTCCGGATCCCTGGTGGAACGGGCCTGCGCGATCAGATCGTTGATCGCGGCCTGGCCGATGGGAATGGAGCGCATCATCTCGCCCACCTCGGCGATGAGCCGGTTGCGGTCGTCGTAGACGCGCAACGCGCCGTCCCGCTTCACGTAGTCGGCCTCGACTCGGTCGAGGTCCGCCGACGACTGCTCCAGCCGCGCGTCGTTGGCCACCAGGACGTTGGCGGCAACGTTGAAATGCTGGACGAAGCGCGAGCAGAAGCTGTTGACGTAGAGCCGCTCGATGACCTTGAGCGGCTGGCCGGCCTCGCTCCGCGCAGGTGTGGGGCTGGCCAGGGGAATCGTCACCGGGGCCAAGGGCGAGGGGCTCGGCTCGGGCGCGGCTGCGCGGGCCGGGGCCACCGCCAGGACGAACAGGCACAGGGCGGGCGCCACTTCACGACGCATGGCCGACCCCTTTCCAGTCCGGGAGGATTCGCGGGGCAGGCCCGATGTGACCTCCGCGGCGTCGCGTTGAATGTGACGCGCATCACGCACCGCCGCGCGGGAACCTAGGCAGGCCGGGGTAACGTTGAAGCTATCATGAAGAAGATGCGTCTGGCCGCCGCGGCGACGCTGGTGGCCATCCTAGCAACCCTGGCCCCGCATGCCCCGGCCTACGCCGATGGCGCCGCGAGCACGCGCAATATCATCCTCGGCGGCGCGGCCGCCGCCGCAGGGGCGTTGATCCTCATCAACCACAACCGCAAGGTCCACGAGCGCTACGCGGAGGACGCCGCAAGACAGGCGGCGCTTGCTCAGCAGCGCGACGATGCCTGGACGGCCTACCGCTCCGAGAAGACGGCATACGAGCACGAATCCACCGTGGCCTCGGCGCTGAAGAAAGAAGTGGCCTACCAGCACCAGATCATCACCCAGCAGCGCAAGCAGCTAGCGATGGCAAAAGCGCAGCCCGGCGCCACCTTCGAGCGGCAGAGCGTCGCGCAGGTGAAGAGCCCGGCGGGCAAGACGCAGCAGGTCGCCGTCGTCTCCTACGGCTGGGGCTCGTTCTAGACCCTACCGTTCCCGTACAGGGTGCACAACAGCAGGCCCCGGCCGCCGGCCGGGGCTCTCTTTTTTGCTTGCACCAGATGCCAGCATTGCCGCCTTGATCTCCCATTAACGTGGTCTTGAGCTTCTCCCCGTAGCGTCATTCCTGAACCGCACAACGAAAGAAAGGCGC